>NZ_BAABJQ010000019.1:0-27891 GCF_039543385.1 Rugosimonospora acidiphila | reverse complement strand
CACCGTCGACGAGTCACCCGGACTCACCACACGGTTGCCACTATCACCGCTACCAAACGAATTCGACCGCTGCGGCTCCACCGACGGCGGCCGCGAAACCGTCGAACCCCCATCACCGTTCACGCCCGGCCTGGCCGTCACCGTCGACGGATTATCCGGCCGCACCACCCGCTCGCCGCCGCCTCCCGGACCGGACGGCTCCGACCGTACCGGCTCAACCGACGAGGGCCGCGGCACCGGCTGGCTTCCGCTGCCAGTGGGATCCGGCCGCGCGCTCACCTGCGAGACCTCGGGCGGAGTCCCCGGCCGGCCGGGGCCCTCGTCACCGGGCAGCGGCCGGGAGTTGACGGTGGCCGGCTGGTCGGGCACGTTGATCCGACCATTACCTTGAGGCACGGCGTTGGGCGTCTCGGAGACGGGGCGCGGGGTGGTGCTGAGGTTGTTCACTGAATCGACGGAGTTGGGATTGGGTCGAGCATTGGCGTTCAGCGAGTTCGGCAGGTCCGGGTCTGCGATCCGACCGACTCCCTGACCCGGTGCGGTCTCGGGAACGTCGGTGACCGTGTTCGGCGTCCGGACCACCGACAGCGGCGTGTTGACCGTCTCGTCGGGCAGCGGGCGGCCGCTCTGCGGGCCGTTCAACGCCGGTACGTTGACCCTGCCGGTACCGTTCGGCGCAGGCAGCGACTTCACGTTCGGCACGCCGTCCGGGTGCGGCAGGCCGTCTTCCAGCGGGGGCCGGCCCGGCCCGCCGGCCCCGAAGTCACCCTCTCCGGGAATGACCTTCCCTGCGAACAGTCCGCCGCCCAACGCCCCGAACCCGGCGGCCAGCCCCGCCGAGAGAGGATCGATGTGGAAGTTGGTGTGCGCGATCGCCTCCCCGGCCAGCTGGGAGCCGATGTCGATCCCCGAGCCAAGCGCGCCGAACACGATGGCGCTGGCGACGAACTCGCCGATGGCGCTGGCGAAGTCGAGTGAGGCACCCAACGCCGCGACCACGGACGCGATCAGGGCACCCAAGGTCTCGATCGCCCAGGACAGCAGGGAGCCCAGGCCGAAACTGGCCGCGCCGATGATGACACCGATGATGGTGGCCCAGTCGGCGGCGTTCTGCGCGTCGATTTCCTTTTGTACCTTGTCGGCGAACTCGTTGATCTGCTGGGCGAACGTCTGCGCGTTGTCCGCCGCGGTCTGGATCGGTTTGGAGACCGCGAAGCCCGTGGCGACCGCCGACAGATGCGCGTCGCCGGTCCAGTTGGTGTGCAGGACCGCGCCCTGAACTGTCGCCTGGAGGCTGTAGAGCGCGTCCGCCATCGCCTGCCACTTCGCGGCGAGATCGCGCAGCTTCGCGGGATCGGGCAAGACGTCGGCCACGTTCCACTCCCCACAATGTGACGGGCCGCCGGCCCACCGGCGAGTGCCGGTAGAGGCGGTGGAGCCCGGCGAACCTCAGTTGTTCTCGGTGATGGGACCGTCGTTGACAGACCGGTCACCGGAGGGCGTGTTCGAACCGCCGGTGTCCTGCAACGCGGTCGTCATCTGGTTGAACATAGAAGCAACAACGTCTTCCGTCTCGCCATAGTTCACCGCGGCCAGCGCGATTCCGTTCGCGATCCTGGAGAGGATGCCGTTGCTGCCGTCGCCGTTGCCGAAGAGCTGGGTGATGCTCTGCGTCCAGAGGTCGTTGAACTCCTGCGCCTCCGTCGCGGTGTTGCCCACCCAGCCGAGTTTCAGGCCATTCCAGACCTCGACGATCCGGTTGATGCTGTCGGCGACCTCCCCGCCGTACACCGGGATCTCGATCGTGGCCAGGTGGAACATGGTGGTCGGGTCCACCCTGATCGTGATGCTCTGATCGTCGTAGTATTCTGGGACTGGCATCTGGTTTTTCTCCTATCCCGTAACCCGCTCGGCTGGCATGGTGCCGGTTATTCGACGTTACGCGAGCGACAGCTGGGCTCAACAAGCCCGCAGTACATGGGAAATCGGGCTCCGTGGAGTAGGGACAGCCCATCACCACAACCGGGACGTTGCCCGTCCGGCGTCACGTCGACGACGATGTGAGCGGCCAGCACATGCCGCGGCCGCTTTCCGTTGCCCGGCATCCAGGCGCAGCGAGAGGGGAGCACCGGTGGCCGACGACAAGAACAGCGACGTCCCTCCGGACGTCACACCACCCGACCTTAACCAACCATGGGGCCTGTGGGGGCCGAGCATCACCGGCAACCCACGCGGCACCAACAGCGACGGCAACACGACGCCCGTTTCCCAACCACCGACCCACCCGGCCTACGTCGTGAGCCCGGGCAGCATCGGCTACGGGGCGACCCAGATCCTGATCAGCACCGAGCAGAACATCGGCGTGTACAACGACCTGAAGTCAACCGTCGCGGACACCAAGGCTTGGATCTTCTGGGCACCCAACAGCAACCCCCAGCGGACCGGCGGCACTGGTTCGCATGCCTATGGCATCAAAAATACTGGGCCGATCCCTGATCCGGATCCCGAGCTGACCGCACAGCTCAGCGCCATCGAGGACAACCTGCTGCTGGAGATCGCCGACGCGATCACCCTGGCCGGACAGTTCGTCGACGTGCTGAACAACGCGGCGCAGTTCTATACGCAGGCAGACAAGTCCTCGGTGCTTCCCGAGCTGTCCACCAGCTTCGTCCCGCAGACGCCCAGCGCTCTGAAGATGCCGAACCTCCCCGACGCGACGTAGCCGGACACGCAAGACCGTGGGGACATGCGATCGCATGTCCCCACGGTGCTGTTCGCCCTCCGCGCCGGGCCGCACAGCCTGCGGGCCTCACGGACTCATCCGAACATCGACCGGCCCAGGGCGGCCAGCTGGCCGAAGACGCCGAACACGCCCAGCGCCAGCGGGGCGCTGGCGATCATGCAGAGCATGCCGAGCACGTCGACGAACCGGCGCCGGACCGGTCGCATCGGCACGCCGCCGACCTTGACCTCGGTCGTCTCGGCCGCCTCGGTGCGCTGGCTGTTCAACGCGGCGATGGCACCCGCGCCGACCAGGCACAGACCGCTCACCGCGAGCAGGATCAGCGCCAGCGGCCCGCTGGGTACCAACCACCAGATCAGCCCGGCGAGGACGCCGAACCCGCCCACCAGGCCGGCGCCGCCGATCAGCACCAGTTCGTTGGTGAAGCCCGACTGTTCCGCCCGGATCAGCAGGGCGGCGCCCGCCACGCCGGCCAGCGCCAGCGCGAACGGCTGACGGGAGAACGCCAGTACCGGCAGCGCCACGGCGAGCGCCAGCGTCGGCCCGGCCACCACCACGGTGAGCAGTCGCCTGGCCCGGATGAGCAGCTGGGTGACGGCGTGGGCGGTGCTCGACGCGTCCGCCGAGGTCCGCTGTGACCACGTGGTGATGGCCGCCGCGATCCGCTTGGACAGCCCGATCAGCGACACCGCCGCGATCACGGTGGCGGCCGCCGTCTGCACCCCGTTGGCCCGCAAGGCGATCAGCAGCGGCGCCAGTGCCGCGGTGACCGCCAGCTGGATCTCGATGGCCAGCAGGACCGCCTCGGGGGTGGTGGCGATGGCCATCAGCGCCGCGAGGTTGGCGCCGACGATGGCGCCGGGCCAGCCGAACCCCGGGCCCGCCGCGAAGCGTGCGGTCCACTCGCCGGCCACCGCCAGGCACGGCACCGCGGTCAGCGACACCAGCAGCCGCAGCGCGGCCGGCATCGGCGCCCGGCGCTGCTCCAGCGTCCACCCGATGGCGGTCAGCAGCAGCGCGCAGGCGATGAGGCCTGCCGCGACCGCCAACTGCCCGCTGCCGTTGCCGCGCCATATCGCGGCGGCGGCGGTGGCCACCAGCCAGGCCAGCCCGAACCCGATGACGAGCAGGCTGCGGGGCACCGCGATGTCGCGCTGCGCCCCGGCCTCGGCGCCGACCAGCTCGTCGATGTCCTCGACGACCGGACCGACGGTAGGGTCGGTTGCCAGGTCGCTGAGGTAAAGAATCTGCCCGTCGGTCACGCCGTAGTCGGCGAGCGAGGCGTCGAGCGGAAGCGGTGCCGCACCGGCGGTCTGGAGTGACCAGACCTTGGGCAGCGGCCCGCCTCGCTCCTGCTCGCACAGTTCGGCGAGCCGGGGCGCGTACTCGCCGACCGGCGCAACAGTGGGTACGGCGACATCCAGTCGCCGCCGATCGCCGACCACGGTCACTCTGCTACGCCGGTCGATCATCGCGAGTACCTTCCCTTCGGTGTGCTGGGGTCTGCCTGGCTCAGTGCTGCCACGTCTTGACGTTGGACGACTCGCAGTCGGTGTAGTTGTTCCAGTTCAGATTCATCGTCTGGGCGATCTGCCCCAGGACGCCGGTCGGCCCGAACAGGCCGTCCGCGGCGATGTTCCACTCGTCCTGCAGGCCCTGGTAATACGTTTTGGCGGCACCGACCCAGGTGTCCTGCAGCGGCATCAGGAGGTTCTTCAGCGCGGTCAGTTCGGATTCGATCTGGCCGGCTACCCCGTTGATGTAGTTACCCGCGCCCTGCAGTTCGGACGGCACGACGAGATTCGCGCTGGCTACGTCAGGCATGAGGCTCCTCTACTTCGGTCTGTGACGGATACCGGGCGGATCAGAGGTTGGCGCCCGGAATGTTGCCCTGGATCGGCACCAGGTTGGCGATGTTCTGGTTCTCGCTGTCGGTGTAGTTGACGTAGTTGCCGCGCAGGCCGCTGCCGATGTCGGTGAGTGCCTCGTTGAGCATCCTGGCGAAGGTGTCGTAGTCGGTCATCAGCGCCTGGAACGTGGTGGCGGCAACGCCCTGGTAGACGGCCTCGAGGTTCATGACGTAGCTGCGCAGGGTGGCCAGTTGGCTCTGGATCTCGCTCGCGGTGTTGTCACAACTCGTCGCCGCGTTCGCGATGTACTCCGGTGTGACGGTGAATGCCATGCGGTACCTCTCCTTACGGTAGAAACTGCTGCCTCGTCGGGGTGCGTTCGCGTCACAGCCGCACGGCGGCCGACGCGGTGAACTCGCCTATCTCCTCCTCTAGCGCGATCTGGATGAGCGCGCTGGGGTGACCGCGGCGGACCAGCACGCCCCGACCGGGCGGCCTGACCCTGGCCCGCTCCTCCCCGAACACCGGACCCTCCCGGTGGTCTCCGGAGAGCACCAAGCCGGCACAGCCCAGCTCCCTGAGCCGGACGAGCAGCTGGTCGCCCATGGACATGCGGGCGGCCCCGGTGACCCGGCGCGCCACAACGATGTGCAGCCCCACTTCGCGGGCATGCGGCACGAATTCGACCAGCGGTGCCAGCGGCGACTGCATGCCCCCGCCGACCAGGTCGTAGTCGTCGATCACCACGTAGATGTCCGGCCCCTGCCACCAGTCGCGGGCGCGCAGCTCCTGCGGCGTGATGTCCGATGGCGGCAGCCGCTCCCGTAGCTTGTCGCAGACCTGCTCGACGTAGACCTTCGCCGCGCTGCCGTCGCCGGCGTACGCGCCGAGGTGGTCCTCGGGTACCACGCCCAGCAGGCCGCGCCGGTAGTCGAACAGCACCACCCGTACCTGCCAGGCGGAGTACGCCTCGGTGAGCCCGGCGATCCACCGGCGCAGGAATTGCGTCTTGCCGGCGCCGGTGTCGCCGAAGACCAGCAGGTGCGGATCGTCGCGGGTCAGGTCGATGCCGACCGGACGCAGGTTGGACTCGGCGATTCCCACCGGTACCCCGGCCGCCGGACCTCCGCTGAGCTCGCGCAGTTGGCCGGCGGTGAGCCGGGTCGGCAGCACCCTCACCGCGGGGGCGGGCGCGCCGGTCCAGCCGGCGGAGATCTTCGCGATCAGGTCGTCCTGCGCCTCACCGATGCCCTCCGCGCTTTCCTGCCCGTCCATTCTGGGCAGGAGCAGCTGGAAGAAGACCCCGGGCGGGGCGATGCCGCGGCCGGGTGGCGCGGCGGCCAGTTGGCCGGCCAGCCGGCGGTTGATCTCGGACTCGGTCGGGTCGTTGAGGCGCAGTTCGATCCGGGTACCGATGCTGTCGCGCAGGGCCGGGCGCATCTCCATCCAGCGGCTGGCGGTGAGCACCAGGTGCACCCCGACGCCCAGCCCCCGGGCGGCGATGTCGGCGATCAGCGGGTCGGCCTCTTCCAGTTCCCCGCGGACCGCTCCCCAGTTGTCGACCATCAGGAAGACGTCGGCGGCGCGTACCTCCTCCGGCAGCCGGCCGGCGAGCCGGCGGGCCCGGAATTCGGTGATCGAGTCCACCCCCAGCTCCCGGAAGAGCACTTCCCGCTCCTCGATCAGCAGCTGGATTTCCGCGAGCATCCGGCGTACCAGCTGCTGGTCGCGCCGGCCGGCGACGGTGCCCACGTGCGGCGCGGCGGCGAACTGGTGCAGCGTGCCGCCGCCGAAGTCGATGCAGTAGAACTGCATCTCCTCGGGGGTATGGGTGAGCATGGCCGACGCCATGATGGCGCGCAGAGTCGTACTGCGGCCGGTTTGCGGCGCACCCACCACGGCCAGGTTGCCGTGCGGGCCACCGAAGTCCATCAGCAGGGGCTCCTGCTCCTGCTTCAGCGGCAGGTCGGTGACCCCGATCGGAATCTTCAGCTGGCCCAGGCCCGGCCAGATCCGCGCGGTGAATCCTCGGTCAGGTCGTGCGGTCGCCGAGCCCAGTAGACCGTCCATCGGGACCGCAGGTGGCAGCGGCGGCAGCCACACCTGGTGTACCGGGCGGCCGACCGCCTTGAGCTGCTCCACGACGACGGCCAGTTCGGTCGGGCCGGAGTCCTGAACGGGCGGCCGGGCTTCGTCGTCGGCGCGCGCGTCGGATCGCTGGCGCAGATCGAACGGGGCGATCGGCAGCGCGGCCTCGCCGGACTGTTCCCGGTCGTGTGCGGACTGGAACGGGGCGGACACGTGCGCCACCCGGAAGCGCTGGTAGATCGACTCGTCGACCTTCAGGAACGCCGAGCCGGGGATGGGAGGCAGCCGGTACGCGTCGGGGTTGCCGATGACCGTCCGGCTCTCCTGTGCGCTGAAGGTACGCAGGCAGATCCGGTACGACAGGTGCGAGTCCAGGCCCCGCAGCTTGCCCTCCTCCAGCCGCTGGGTGGCCAGCAGCAGGTGCATGCCGAGGCTGCGCCCGACGCGGCCGATCTGCACGAACAGATCGGTGAAGTCCGGACGGCCGGACAGCAGTTCACCGAACTCGTCCACGACGATCAGCAGGTACGGCAACGGTTCCAGCGGCTTGCCGTCCGGATCGGTCAGGCCGGCCCGTTGCCGGCGCTGGTACTCGCGGATGGAGTCCACATTGCCGGCGGCCCGCAGGATCTGCTGGCGGCGCTGCTGCTCGCCACGCAACGCGGCCTGCACCCGGTCGATCATCGCCGCGTCGTCGGCCAGGTTGGTGATCAGGCCGGCCACGTGCGGCAGCTCCATCAACGGCGCGAACGCCGCGCCGCCCTTGAAGTCGACGAGCACGAAGCTGATCAGGTCCGGCGAGTGCGTGATCGACAACCCGGTGAGCAGGGTGCGCAGCAGTTCGCTCTTGCCGGATCCGGTGGCGCCCACGATCAGCCCGTGCGGGCCGAAGCCGCCCTGCGCCGACTCCTTGATGTCGAGGATGACCGGTTCGCCGTCCCCGTCGCTGCCGATCGGTACCCGCAGCAACCGCTCCTCGGTCACGTCCGCCCACCGGCTGACGATGTCGCCGGTCGCCGGGGCGCCGCCCAGCAGCAGGTCGGTGAGGGACACGGTACGGGCCAGCGCCTGTTCCCGCTCGTCGGACAGGCGCAGCGGGGACAGCCGGCGGGCGATCAGCTCGGCCAGCTCGGCCGAGATCTGGTCCGGCACACCGTTCTCCACGGCCGTGGCGACCAGTGACTCGTGGCCTTCCAGCTCCATCCCGCCGGACTCGTCCAGCCTGATCCGCAGATCGACCCGGCTGGGTTCGTCCGCCTCCCGCTCGGCCAGGAACACCAGGGTGATGCCGAACCGCGGCCCGGCCGCTTCCAGCAGGGCACGCAGCAGCGAGGAACGGCCCCATTCGGATACCGGCTGGAATCCGGTGAACACCGCGATGAGCCGCGGCACCGGCAGCGGACTGTTGCGGTCTAGGGAGAGCTGTCCCCGCCGCGCGGCCACCAGTTCCTGCCGCTGCAGCAACTCCTTCTCCAGGTAGTCGGCCAGTTCCTCCGGCCCGGCGGCCACCAGGGACACCACGCCGGCCCCGCTGGTCGCATCCGCCTCGATGGTGTGCGGGAGCCACTTCGCCCACGCCCAGTCACCGCCGGACGTTTCGACGACGAGGCCGACATCGTCCGGCGCGTGCAGCACGGCGATCTGGCAGAGGATGGCCCGCGCCACGGCGGCGCCGTGCTCGGCCGGTCCGAGCACGCTCACCACGCCGCACTTGCCGACGTCGACCACGGCGGGCTGGCCGTCGAGGTGACCCATCCGGTCGACCAGGCGCTGGGCGGCACGCAGCGCGTCCCAGTCGTATTCGGCCATCGGGTCCAGCCTGGTGCCGATCTGCAGCGGCGTGCTGAGTTTCGCCCGGCCGGTGCCGACCCGGATCTGCAGGAAGTCGGGGTCGGTCGGGCGCCGCTCCCAGATGCGTTCGTACGTGGTGGCGATGCCCCACAGCCGGTTCGGGTCCGGGAACACCAACGCCGCGCGCAGGCGTTGCATCGCGCTCACCTCGCGGGCCTGGTCGCGAGCCGAGTTCAGGTGGCTGCGGTACCGGGTGCGTTGCCGGCGACCGGCGCGCTGGCTGGCGCTGCGCATCTGCACCCGCATGATCACGGCGGTGCTGATGGAGACGCCGACGAAGACGATACCGATGATGACCAGCAGCGGCCGGCCGAAGGTAATCATGTAGCCGGCCACCGCGACGCTGCTGAGCAACGGCAGCAGCACGTTGATCCACGACGAGCCGCCCGGGCCGCGCTGCGCCTCCGGTGGCGCGGGCAGCACGATCTTTTCGTCGGGCAGGCGTGGCGGTAGCAGCCGTGCGGGGCGGTGGAATGCGAGCCGGCTCATGCCACTTCTCCTTCCTTCGACGTCTCCATCACCCGGTGCACGTCAGGCGCACCTGGGTCACCGACAGCCGGGCGTGGGGTTGGGTCGGCACCCCGCGGTCGACCAGTTTCACTGCCAGGCCGTCCTGATTGACCGGAAAGACGCCGGCGGACCTCCACTGGCCGCGCGCCTGCGTCTGGTCGACCGTGAACTGCGCGAACGGTGACCCGTTGCGCCCGGACAGCACGAGGAACTGCGCGGCGGTGGCCGCCGAGTCCAGCGGATTGTCGCTGGCCGGCACGTACACCGACACGTCGCACCGGGTGGTTGTGGCGCTGGGCGTGAACCACCAGATCACGTACTGGTTGGTGTTGTCTTTGGCCGGGTCGCCGCTGAACGGGATCGCCTCGAAGGTGCCGTGGCAGCCGTCCTGCGACCAGCCGCCGCGCGCCACGGTGTACCAGTCGGTGGTCCGCCCGCTCGGGTCGAAGCCGTGGTCGGCGCTCGTCCCGCAGTCCCAGCCGGCGACTGCGGTATAGGGCCGGGTGGTCGGCACCGGCAGCGGGGCGGCGGCCGCCGGATCGACCGGGTTCAGCAGGTGCTGGACCACACCCACCACCACCGCCACGACCGTGGCCAGCACGGCCACCATCAGGACGACGTGCACGCGCGCCACTGGTCGGTCCGCGTCCGGCCGAGCCCAGGTCTGGTCGACGAAGGCCCCGACGAACTCGCGCCGCTGGACACCGGTCAGTTCGGTGCCCTCCTCAGGCGTCGTCATCGCTGCCTCCTTCCCGGGTCAGCAGGTCCGTCGCGTGGCCGGCGTTCACGTCCACCCCGATCAGCCAGGGCCGCCTGTTGCCGGTGGCCCGGCCACCGCGGGCCGATGCGGCGTTGTCGGAGCGGTCCGGCGTGGGCTCTGCCCCAGCGGGTCGATCGCGAGTCTTTTGCTCGCCGGCGGATTGGTCGCCGGTCAGCTGATCGCCCGCGGGTTGGTCGCCGATCGGCTGATCGCCGGCGGCTTGTTCGCCGTCCACTGTGGATTTCGGCGGTCCCGCGTCCACGCGGGGAAGGGCGGCGACGGTGGTGGGCGGTTCCTCGTCGGCGGCGGCCGGCTGCGGGGTGACGGCGAGCGGCCGGATGATCCGGCGCAGGCGCAGTACCAGCAGGGTCACCGCGAGCAGCGAGACGATCGCGATGATGCTCAGCGCCACGATCCGGGGCCCGTGCGGCAGACCCGGGCCGGGCGGCGCCGCCACCAGAGGAGCGGATGCCTGATTCTCCTCCGGAATCACCCGGGTCACCGAGACGCCGGGGTCGATCAGGCCCCACCCGTAGGCGGGATCCGGGGCGGTGGCGCCGATCCGGTCTGCGGTCACCTCGATCCGATGGATCACCTGGGCCGCGGTCAACTGCGGGTACCGGGCCCGGACGAGTGCCGCCTCGCCCGCGACGAAGGCCACCGCGTACTGCGTCCCGGTGGCGGTGACCGCACCGGTGCCGTTGATGCCCACCCCGGCCACCTGCGCGCCGGGTGCGTCCACGTCGACGGTCTGCGGCGTGTACGTCCGCGTGGGCTTGCCGTCCAGACTCACACCGCCGACCCGCAGCACCGGCGCCGGCGTTTCCGGGGAGGCCGTCGATCCGGGGGAGGCCAGTGTTCCCGAGGCTGCTGGTGTTCCCGGGGAGGGCGGTGCGGACGGGCTCGGACCGCCCGGCGCGCCCATCACGACGACGACGTCGTGGCTGGCGGCCTGGGCGATCGCCTCGGCCACCATCGGATTGGTCGGCGTCAGGTAGCTGCCGAGCGCGATCACTCTGGCCCCGGCGGAGACCGCGAACTGGATGGCCGCGGCCTGGTCGGCGGGCTTCGGTTTGGGGTCGTTGATCGCCAACCGCACCGGCAGGATGGTCGCGTCCGGAGCGATCCCGCTGACCGAACCGCCCTGATCGGAGCGGGCCGCGATGATGCTGGCCATCACGGTGCCCGTACCCAGACAGTCAGTGTCGCCGCGCCCCGAGCCGGAGACGATGTCGGCGCCCACGGTGACCCGGCCGCTGAGCGCCGGCACGCTGGCGTCGACTCCCGAGTCGAGCACCGCGACCAGCACCCCCGCGCCGCGGGTGTAGGTCCACGCGTGCTCCGGCGCCAGTCGCAGCGTGGCCCACTGGGTCTGAGACTCGCTGGAGTGAGTGCTCGCTCCCGCGCATCGGGCCGCCGGAGGGTTGGGTGGGGCCGCCTGGGTCGGGCCGAGACTCGGGGCGGGCGGGGCCGCCGGGGCCTGCTTCGTCGGCGGGGTGGCGGCCGGCAGCAGACCGTACTGCACTCCCGAGCCCACCGCGTCCCAGGGCAGCACCAGATCCCATCCCTGGTGCAGCTGGCCCGCATCCGTGAGCTTTCCGCCGTCGGGCTGGACCCGGCCCACGTTCAGATCGAAGATCTCATGGGCGCGTGCGGAGTTGCTGAGAAATCGCGTCGCGACCTCCCCCAGGTTCTCCGGCGTTGCCTGATAGGTCGCCGCGACGACGTAGTACTTCACGTAGTCCGGCGCACTGGTCTGGGGCGCCGCGGCGGCCCGACCCGGCAGCGGCACGATCCCGCCCGCCACCAGGAACAGCACGAGCGCAAAGCCCGCCAACCGGTGCTGCTGGCATTTTCTCCTGGCCGGCACCGCCGCCTCCTTGACGCTCGGGGTGAACTCCATCGACAACCTCGGGTGGAGCGACGAGGTGACATGGACTAACGAGCGGCGGCGGCGGCGAGTTCACCTGACATTGAACTAAGTCGCCGGGAGACCCGTTGTGATTCTTCGACGCAGGAGCTCAGCCGAGGAGACGTACGTGAAACCGATCGGGATGCGGCGCAACCGTCACGACCTGAGCCTGGCCAAAGCCGGCCGCCAACGCCTCGCGCGGATCATCCGCGACAGGATGAGCACCCGCCTCATCACCGTGCTCGCGGTGGCGCTGGTCATCGTGAGTGCGTGCGCGGTCGGGCTCGGCGTCACGTTCGCCGGCAGCGACACCCCGACGATGCGGGCCGGTGTCGCGGTACCTGCCGAGCAGAAGCAGGTGATCGACAGCGCGGCGCATTCCTGCCCGTCGCTGACCTTCGCGCGACTGGCCGGGCAGCTGATGGCGGAGTCCGCGTTCGACACGGCGGTCACCACCACCTCTTCGGGTGGGCGCGGGATCGCCGGGCTGACCGACGTGGTGTGGTCGCGCTGGCGTCCCAACGCCGATGCCCCGCGCAGCGACGCGAAGGCCAACATCGAGGCGCTGGCACACGACATGTGCGACCTGGTCGGCCAGCTACGCGCGGCAAAGGTTCCGGGCGATGGCTGGCGCGATGCGTTGGCCGCGTACCACTCGGGGATCAGCGCGGTGACCAGGGCCGGCGGTGTGCCGCCCGCGGCGACCGGGTACGTGAATCTGGTGGCCGGGTACGCCGCCTGGTACGCGCAGCCCAGCCCCCGGCCGGCAACGCCTTCGGCAACGCCCAGCCAGTCACCGGGGTCATCCGCGGGCGGCTGGGGCCCGGCCAAGCCGATCCCGGCCACGTACCTGCCGCTGGTGCTCGCGGCCGGCAAGACCTGCCCGGCGATAACCGCCGCCCGGGTGGCGGCGCAGCTGATGGCCGCCTCGGCCTTCCAGCCCAACCTGGTCGGCGCCGCCGGCGGACAGGGCATCGCGCAGTTCCTGCCGGAGATCTGGAGCCAGTACGCGCCCTCCTCGGCAACTTCTCCATGGGATCCGTCCGCGGCCGTTCCCGCGCTCAGCAACGCCATGTGCGACCTGGTCGGTCAGCTGTCCTCGCTGGGCACCGACCCGTACCCGCTGGCCCTGGCCGCGTTCCAGTGGGGTCCGCTGCCGGTGCGGGCGGCGGGCGGGGTCAGCGCCGCCCCGACGCTGCAGGACTTCATCCACGCCGTGCAGAAATACGCGCAGGCGTACGCCACGGACCCGAATCTCAGCGCCGGAAAGCTGGCCTCCCCCGCGCCGCCGCCGACCACGGCAGCGAAGTCCACGACCGGGCAGTCCGGGACCACGCAGTCCACGAGAGGCGGGTCCGGGACAGGCGGGTCCGGCACGGCGCAGTCCGGGAGCACGAGGTCCGGGACCACCCGGCCCCCGGCCAACACGACGGGCGGCCAGAATGCGACCAAGAAGCCGGTGCCGCCGCCGGCACCGGTCTGGACAGCGCTCACCGTGAAGGCCACCACCGTCCTGGAGCGCGGCCAGTCGGTGCACAGCAACCGCACTCAACTGGTCATGGAAAGCAACGGCGACCTGGATATCTTCGACGAAAACCACCAGCGGCGCTGGACGTCGGGCACGTCCGCCAAGGGCGGCTCGAAGGCGGTGTTCCAGGCCGACGGCAACCTGGTCGTGTACAACCAGAACTCGCAGAGTGTCTGGACCTCCAACACCGCCGGCAGGGACGGTGCCGTACTCGTGCTCGAAGCCGACGGCAACGTCTGCGTGGTGTACCAGGGAATCGTGGTCTGGGCGGCCAATACCGCCCACTGATCGGCGGGCCGGCGACAGGCCGACGACTCGTGAGGGCAAGCAGTGGTGGATGCGTGGGAGGTGGATGTGTTCACGGTCGCGATCGTTGACAACCAGCCGGTACGCCGCGGCGGCATGGAGCGGTTGATCAATGATGAGGCGGAGCTGGAGGTGGTCGCCTCGGTCAGCGGCGTCGCCGAACTCGACACCGTTGCCACCAAGTACGACATGGTGGTTCTGGATCTGCCGCTGGACAGCGACGGGGCGGCGGTGGTCACCATCAGTCGACTGGCCGACGTGAGCCGGCCGCTGGTGGTCGCTGCCTGGGATCGGCCACCCACTCTGCTGGCCGCGATCCGGGCAGGCGCGTACGCCTGCGTCAGCCGGCACTCCGACCCGCAGGCGGTGTCGGCCGCGCTGCGCGTCGTGGCACACGGCGGCTTCTATGTCTGCGACCGGATGTATCCGCAGTTGCAGGCCGAGCTGAACCGGCCCGCCCGGGAGGATCCCAACGGCCTGGCACCCCGCGAGGTCGAAACCCTGCGGTGGATCGCCCGTGGATTCACCCAGGCGCAGATCGCCAGCCGCATGGGGCTGTCCCCGGCCACCGTCAACACCTACGCCAAGCGGATCCGGGCGAAACTCAAGGCGACCAACAAGGCCGAGCTGACCCGTGTCGCCATTGAGCTCGGCCACCTCAACGATGACTACTCTGTGGATCCGGCGGCCTGATTCTGATGGACACTCCGAGCAACGCCGTCGTCCGGGACACCGGTTCCGGGCGCCCCCAGCGGGTCGCGGCCCGCGGCTGGGGCAGCCACCGCACCATCGGCGCCGCGGTGCGCGCCGCCCCGGACGGCTCGACCGTCATCGTCGCCGCGGGTAGCTACCAGGAGAGCCTCACCATCGACCGGGACGTGACAATCGTCGCCGAATCCTCCGACGCGGTGGTGGAGCTGGTCGCCAACGGCGGGCCGGCACTGGTGCTGCGTGCCGGCAACGCCACGGTACGTGGCCTGGCCATCCGAGGGCCGGATCCGGCCGGCGTGGCGGTCGCCGTCGAGGGCGGATCGCTGGCCCTGGAAGGCTGCGAGATCACCTCCGGACGGGTGGAGGCAGGCGGGTGGTCCCGGCCGACCCTGCTGCACTGCCGGATCCGCGACTGCGTGGGCGCGGGTCTGCACGCCACCGGCGACACCCAGGTCCTTGTCGCCGGGTGCACGGTGGAGGACATCGACGGTGCCGGCCTGCTGCTCGACCAGTCCAGCACCGCGGACGTCAGCGGGAGCACGGTCCATCGGGTCAGCGGTGACGGGTTGCAGGTGCGCGACGCGGCCCGCGCCGTGCTGGAGGACTGCGACATCGCGCAGACCGGCCGGGCCGGCGTGGTCACCGAAGGCACCGCCCGACTGGCGTTGCGGACCAGCCGGCTGCGCGACTTGACCGGCGACGGCGTGCACATCCAGAGCGCCGCGCCGCCCGCGCGCCCGTCGGCTGCCGATGGTCAGCAGCCCGAAGGCGTCCCGGACGGTACCGAGACGCATGCGGTGGAGCTGATCGAATGCATCATCACCAGGGTCGGCGGCAACGGTCTGCTCACCGCGGGCGACGCCGACGTCCTGGCCCGGCAGTGCCAGGTACGCGGCGCGAGCAAGGCCGGCGTGTGCGCCACCGGCACCGGAGCGCTGCACCTCGCCGACTGCCAGATCGCCGAGAGCGCCAGCACCGGCCTGGTGGTGCGGGGATCGACTTGCGTACACGCGGTCGACTGCACGGTGACCGACGCCGGCGCGAACGGACTGTTCCTGTGTGACGACTCGGCCACGGTGCTGACCCGCTGCACGGTCGCGCAGTCCGGCTTCACCGCGGTGCATCTGAGCACGTCGGCAACCGCCGATTTGGCCGAGTGCACGGTGACCGGTACCCCCGAGCACGGTGTGCGGGTGACCGAGCGCGGCGTTCTGCGGGTCTCCGGTGGGCTGATCGAACACGCCAGCATGAGTGGAGTGCACCTGGAAGGGACCAGCGACGCGACGGTGAGCGGGCTGGCCATCAGCGACGCCGGCATCGGCATCCGGGTCGAGCAGACACCGCACCGGCCACTGTTCGAGGAGTGCGTGGTGAGCCGCACGGCGCAGTCCGGCCTGGAGGCCGGGCCGGGCACCAGCCCCACGGTACGCGGCTGCCGCTTCGTGTCCAGCGGTACGGCCGGCATCTTCCTGGATCGCGACTGCCGATCGGCGGTCGACCGGTGCGAGGTCAGCGACGTGGCCGGCAGCGGCGTGGTGGTCTGGACCCGGGCCACTCCCACCATCCGTGCCACCACCGTGACCCAGTGCCGCAAGAACGGCGTGTACCTGGCCCCGCAGGCGGGCGGGACGTTGGAGGACTGCGCGATCTCCGCGACCGACTACGCGGCCCTGTACGTCGGTACCGGCGCGACCCCGATGTTCCGCCGCTGCCGGATTTTCGAGGTCGAGCACGACCTGAGCCTGGCCGACGGCGCCGCACCAGAGTTCGAGGAGTGCGACGTGTCCGCGGTGCATTCGCCCACCATGCCGCTGGACGCCCGGGCCCGGCTGCGCCCGGGCGGCGGCGCCGGGGGCGACGGGGCTTCGGTCGACGGCTCCGAGGAGACCGACCCGCAGGCCCGGCTGGAAGCCCTGCTCGCCCAGCTCGACCAGCTCGTCGGTCTGCGCCGGGCCAAGCAGGACGTCGGCACGCTGGTCAAGCTGATGCAGATGGTCAAGCGCCGGCAGGAGGCCGGCCTGCTGCCCCCGCCGCTGTCGCGACACCTGGTCTTCGCCGGCAACCCGGGCACCGGAAAGACCACCGTGGCGCGGCTGTACGGGCAGATCCTCGCCGCCCTCGGCATGCTCACCACCGGACACCTGGTCGAGGTGGACCGCGGGACTCTCGTGGGCGAATATGTCGGGCACACCGCGCCCAAGACCCAGGCGGCGTTTCGGCGTGCCATGGGCGGCGTGCTGTTCATCGACGAGGCCTACGCGCTCGTTCCGGACGGGCGAGGCAACGACTTCGGCCAGGAGGCCATCTCCACCCTGGTCAAGTTGATGGAGGACCACCGCGACGAGGTCGTCGTCATCGTCGCGGGGTACCCCGACCAGATGGAACGCTTCATCAACGCCAACCCCGGACTGGCGTCCCGGTTCACCCGCACGCTCACCTTCGACGACTACTCCGCCGACGAACTGGTCGACATCGTGGCCCACCAGGCCGATGGGCACCAGTACACGTTGGCGGACCAGACTCGGGTGTCGCTGATCGACTTCTTCTGCGCCGTGCAGCGCGGCGAGGGCTTCGGCAACGGACGGTTCGCCCGCAAGGTGTTCCAGGAGATGACCGAGCGGCACGCCCGCCGGATCTCCGATCGCTTCCTGGGCACCACCGGAGAGGTGAGCGCCGAACTGCTCAGCACACTGATGCCCGACGACCTTCCGGAATTCGGCGCAATGGAGACACCCTGATACCCGTGACGGCCCCGAGGCAGACCGCCCGCGAGTCCGGAACTGGTCACGGACGACCATCTCCGGCCTCGGCTCACCCGATTCTCGGTCGCGGACGCCGCGGAGTTCGTCGGTTACCTCCGCCCGCGACCTGATCGCCCGCCAACTCCCGGGTCACCTCCCCAGCGCCCGTGGGTGGTCTTCTTCTCGCCTTGCAGGGAGAAGGAGACCACCCACGACGTGTCGTCGCCGTACGCCGGGATGGCCGGCCCGGCAGGGGGCTGCGAGTCCTGGAGGACGGAGGCGGCGCCCGCGGCCGAAGTATCTTCTCCCGCGCTCGGGCGTATCAGCCGGTGCCGAGCACGATGCCGACGGACACCAGCACCACCGTGACGAGCACACCCAATACCAGCAGGGTACGGCTGCGCCGATCGCGCAGGCACGCGGCCAATGGTCGACGCCGGCGAGCAGTCCCGGTGATGCCGCCCGGGGATTGCCCGGCCGGTGCCGCGACGCCCACCACCGCGGGCCGGGTCGCGGCCGCGGGATCCGTCAAGGCGGATGGGCTATGCCCGTTCGGCTCCGCGAACTCGGCGATCAGGTTCCGGGCATCCCGCGGGTCCACCGGGGCCAGCAACAGTACCGCCGCTCCGAGTTCGTCGGCCTCCAGGCAGCACGCGGCACAACGGGCGAGATGCCGCTCGACGTGATCCCGGTCCGCTCCCTGCAACGCACCGAGCAGATAGAGCCCGAGCGCGTCGCGCACATGCCCGTCATCGATGCCAGAGCCTGCCACGGTACCCGCAATCCTGATCGGTCAGAGCGGAGCACCACGCCGGGTGGGCTCCATCCGCCACGGCCGCTCGGCCCGATGAGTGCTCTCATCAGGCTCCGCAACCGACCCGTGCCTGGTTGCCACGCCTGCCACTGATCGGGCCGCCGCTGCGACCGCCCCCACCTCCATGCAGGAGATTAACGACGGCGAGCCATCCAGAGTTCAATCGCGGTCGGCCGGGCGGCCGGGAAGGCCCCAACCGCTTCGTCCACCTGTCCCCGCCGCCATCGGCCGCCGAGCTGATCAAGCAGGCTGCCGCGATCCGCTAGGTTGGAACCGTCCCGCCGGCAGCGCCCCGATCACCTGGCTCGATGCTGAGGAAGGTGCCATGATTACCGAGCAGCCCAGCTTCGCGCAGTTGTTGCGTCATCACCGGCGCGCGGCACGTCTGACGTTGGAGCAGCTCGCGCAGGGGTCGGGGGTCAGTGCCCGAACCCTGTCGGACATGGAGCGCGGGCGCAGCCGGGGGCCTCAGCACCGGACCGTGACCGCCCTCGCCGAGGCGCTCGCGCTGGATGAGGCCGCCCACCGGCAGTTCGTCGAGCTCGCCCGGGACGGTCGGGTGCGGGACCATTGGTCGCGTCCAACGGGACTGTGCGAGCTACCCCGGTCCGTGGACGACTTCGCCGGCCGGGCCGCCGAGCTGAATTGGACGAGCGACTTCGTGCACGCGGACGGTTCCATCGGTCGCGCCGCGGTCGCGCTGATCGCCGGCCCCGCCGGCTTGGGCAAGACCACAGTCGCCGTCCGCGCCGCACACGCGCTGCGGCCGAGCTTCCCGGACGGGGTGTTCTTCCTCGACCTCTACGGCATGTCCCAGCGCCCACTGGCCGCCGCGGACGCGCTGGGGCTACTGCTCGGGGCGCTCGGAGTCAACGACCCGCAGGTCCCGGGCGACGCCCCGGCGCGTGCCTTCCTGTACCGGTCGCTGCTGCGGGACCGGCGGGTCCTGGTCGTACTCGACAACGCCGCCTCCGAGGAGCAGGTCCGCCCCCTGCTGCCGGCAGGCGGCGCCGGCCGGGCCCTGGTCACCAGCCGTCGGCTGCTGGCCGGCCTGGAGGGCGTGCGCCGGCTCGACCTGGGCCCCCTCCCGTTGGCGGAGGCCACCGGTCTGTTGACCGGAATTCTGGGCGAACGCGGCCCCGCCGACGCAGCGCCGGCGCTCACCCAGCTCGCGCAGCTGTGCGGGGGTCTACCCCTCGCCCTGCGGATCGTCGGGAACCGGCTGGTCAGCCGGCCCGGCTGGAGCGCCGCCGACCTCGCCGCCCGGCTGGCGAACGAGGACCGCCGCCTCGACCAGCTCAGCGCCGGCGACCTCAAAATCGCCACCGCCTTCGGGATGTCTTACGACCAGCTCGCCGCGCCCGCCCGGCGGGTCTTCCGCCGGCTCGCCCTGATACCGGGCCGCGACTTCGACGCCGCCCTGGCCGCGATGCTCGGCGGCACCCCGATCGAGGACGCCTGGGACGCCCTCGACGAACTCGTCGACCTCGGCCTGCTGCAGGACAGCGCCTCCGGCCGGTACCGCTTCCACGACCTGGTCCGGCTCTTCGCCCGCGAACAGCTCCAGCAGGAGGACACCGAGGCCGAACGCGACGCGCTCACCGAGAGGATGACGTCGTGGCTACTGCGGATGGCCATCACCGCGGGGCGATGGTTCGAGCCGGCGTACGGGCGCCCCGAGCGGCCTGACGCCGACCTCACCGACCTCACTTCGGCCGAGGAGGCCGATCGGTGGCTGCGCGTCGATGTGGACAACTGGCTGGGCGCGTTGCGGTACGCGGCCAGCACGGGGCAGCACTCCGTCGTTCTGCACTGCGCGGAGTCGATGCACTGGTTCTCCGATCGGTGGATGCACGGTGCGCACTGGCGGGAGATCTTCTCGCTCGGGGCGGAGGCTGCAGCCGCCCTGGGCGACGCCGCCCAACAGGCGACTCAGCGCAACTATCTGGCCTGGGCCTATCTGGTGACGCCGCCCAACGACTTCGAAGTCGCGTTGCGGTATGCGGCCGAGGCGTTGGACCTGGCTACCCGCGGCGACGTCAAGGCGCAGGTCGGCTGGGCCCACCAGTACGCCGGGATCGCGCTTCGACGGCTCGGCCGGTTGGATGAAGCCACCGCGTCGGCCTCCAGCGCGGCGGAGATGTTCAAGGCCATCAACGACGTCGACGCGTACTGCCAGACCCTCGGCACTCTCGCGGGCTGCCTACGGGACAACGGGCACTACGCCGAAGCGCTGGAGCAGTGCGTGCAACGATACGACTTGACGAACAACGAGGAGTCCGGGATGACGCCGGGCATAGCGGCGCTCACCCGGCCGGTCGCGCTGGGCCAGGTCGGCGAATGCCTGGAGCTGCTCGGCCGCCGCGACGAAGCGATCACCACGCTCACCGAGGCGATCACGCTCATGGCGCACAGTCGACTGTCCGGTCCGCAGGCCAGCACCCTGCAGATGCTCGCGGCCATACTGGCCGATGAGGGCCTCATCGGCGAGAGCCGCGCAGCGTACGCGCGGGCGGCCGAGGTGTTCGAGGCGATCGGTGACACCGAGGCGAGCAGCCGCTGCCGCGACCGGGCGGCCACCGAACACTGAACGTGTCGTCCTGCTCGACCCGCGAAGCCGTACACGCTCTGAGAGCCTGTTCCTGAACCTATCGAAGGTGATTGTTGTGTTGGTGAGGCGTTGGCTGGTGATGCGGATCATGGACCAGCGGACTACGGCTTCGTGGTGGGCCGGTAGGCGTTCATAGTCCCGGACGCAGCGGCGATGTCGGGTGATCCAGGCCAGGCTTCGTTCCACGACCCAGCGTCTGGGCAGCACAACAAAGCCGCTCGCGTCATCGCTGCGTTTCACGATCGCCAGCGTGATTGTCCAGCTGCGGTGGGCCCAGTCGATGAGCTTGCCGGCGTACGCGCCGTCGGCCCAGACCAGTCGTAGGCGCTGGCAGGTATTGGCGAGCAGGCTCAGCAGTGGTCGGGCGCCGTCACGGTCCTGCACGCTGGCCGCGGTCACCAGTACGCACAGCAACAGGCCCATGGTGTCCACCGCGATGTGCCGCTTCCGCCCGTTGATCTTCTTCCCGGCATCGAAGCCGCGACTGGTCCGCGCCACGGTCTCGGCGGCCTTTACCGATTGGGAGTCGATGATCGCCGCGGACGGGGTAGCCACCCGACCCTCGGCCAGCCGGACTCGTTCGCGCAGGTCATCGAGTATGTCCTAGGTGAGACCGGCGGCTTCCCAGGCTGCGAAGTAGTTGTAGACCGTCGACCCGGGCGGGAAGTCCATCGGCAGGGCCCGCCACTTGATGCCGTTGTCGACCAGGTAGAAGATCGCGTCCACGATCGCTCGCCGGCAGTGCGTCTCCCGCCGCCCGCCCTGCCCGCGCAGCCAGGCCGGATCCGGGAGCAGGGGGTCGATGACCGCCCATTGGGCGTCGGTCGTGTCCGACGGGTATCGCCGAGATCGACGCGTGGATCGGTGGAATGAGGCAAGACGACAACACCGCGCACCCCGAGCGGTATCGCGCGGTGCGATCAGGCACGATAGCAACGGAACTCCTGGTGGAAACGGCACTTCAGCACCGCTCGATCTACCAGGAGTTCCTCCATGCCCTTCGCCGACACGCCCGCTGATAGCGGTCAGTTGGACTTTCCTGCTGGCGCCAGCTGGCGGGGAGATGAGCGGCCACCAGTGATGATCGATTGGTGAACGTCTTGGACCCGTTTCCGGAAGTAGCGTGGTCCTGTGACGGTGGGCAGGTACAGCGCGTCTGATATCCAGGTCATCGAGTTCGACGAGTCCGTCCGGACGCGACCCGCTATGTACTTCGGAGCAGGTCGAGGCAGTCCCGACCTCGCTACACGAGTGCTGGAGGGTGTGCTGGCACACGTGCTCCATCCGGCGGCCCGAGTCGCTGCGGTGCATACCCTGCAGGTGAAAGCGGAGATTATCGGTGATCTCGCCTTTATGGTCAGCGACGATCGAGCCGATGCTTTGGACGATCTCGGCGTGCGCCTGGGCTACTACGGCTCGATGCTCGGTCCCGCCCGATGGGTCAGCGCCGCAGCGGCCGCTCTGAGCTCGCGCACAGTCGCTGAAGTATGGCGAGACGGAGTCGGCCTACGCCAGGAACTCGCCGGGCTACGCCCCGTCTCGGAGCCTCGGAACTTCGTCCCCGAGGCAGGAGCGGGGACGCGTGTGTCCTTCGACCTAGACAACGCCTACTTCAGGCAGGGCATCGCGGCGAACTTGGCGTCGCTGGACCTGCACGGTCCGCACTGCAGTGATGTCGCCGGGCCTGGGCAGGTCACCCTCGTCGACCTACGGGACCGAGGCAACCCGACTACCAGCCTCTATCGATGACGCTCTGCCATCGCAGCGCCCGCAGCCCGATGACCGGGTTGTCAGAACGCGGCGTCGAATAACGCGACCCCAGACTCCCGCCTCAGCAGTACTGCTGCTTCCCGAGCGATCACAGAAGGTGCCACGTCAACCGGCTGTCCCCGGAGAATTCCAGCTGCCGCTGGCAGCTCCCCAGGTCAGTTCAGGAACAGGCTCTGAAGACAACACCACAGAAATTGTCGCCGTAGCATGCGCACGGCTGCCCGGATGGCCAGGTGGCGGGCCGGTCGGCAGAAACCGGCGGTGCCCGCGGCGCGTTCCACGCTGTCGGCGAGAGCGTCGCCTACGGCGCAGATAAGGCGGGTACGTTGTAGTACGGGGTTCAGGGCGTAGAAGGCACCCATCTTCCGTGCGGTGGTACCGGTGATGACGTCGAGGCCGGGCGCCCGGTGGGCCAGGCATGCCGCCCAGCCCACCTCGTCCGGCAGCGGGTCCACTCCGGCGACCGGCATGAACTGGGGAGCGGAGTTGAGCCCGAGCCGGCCCGCCGCCTGGCGGGCGAACGGCGGTCCGGGCGTCCAGGGTGGATGGCCGGAACCGGGGCGGTGCCGCTGGTCATCGGGCGAAGGCGGCGACCGTCGCGGTGAAAGCGTCCGCCTGCTCCAGGTGGGCCAGGTGGCCGCTGCCCCCTAGGACGACCAGTTCGGCGCGAGGGACCGCGGCGGCCAGTTCGCCGGCCCAGGCCGGGCCGCAGATGAAGTCGTGGGCGCCGGTCACGACCAGGGTCGGTGACGTCAGCGTGGCCAGCTCTGCGCGGACGTCGAACGGGTGAGGCTGCTGCGCGCGGTTCGGAGCGACCCACGCGCGCAGGGTCGCGCGAATCGTGTCCAGCAGCGCCGGGTCACGCCAGGGATCGGCCAGGTAGATGGGTAGCAGCCGGCGCAGTTCCGCGGTGTAGGTCTCATCGGTGTCGGCGGCGAGCGCGGCGGCGAACGCGGGCGGGATGTCGGCGGCGGCGGGCCGGTCCGGGTACCGCCGGGGAAACAGTTGCACGTTGGCAACCGCGGCGTTCCAAAACCCGGGGCCGGTCAGCGGGGAGGTGGAGTAGAGCACCAGGCCGCCGACCCGGCCGGGATGGTCCAGCGCGTACCGCTGGGCCACGAACCCGCCGTGCGAGTGCCCGAGCAGCAGCGGTGCCGGCGCGTCGAGCCGGTCCAGGACAGCGCCGGTGAAGTGGGCGTACCGCTCGACGGTGTACTCATCGGGGTGCCCGAGGCGGGCCGAGGCGCCGGTCCCGACCGGTTCGAGGTACACCATCGTCAGATGTACCTCAAGTCCGGGCATGCGCAGGTACTCCCAGCCGAGGCCGGGGCCGCCGGGGTGCACCAGGCAGACGGGGCCTCGGCCGCACACGTGGTAGCGCTGCGGCCGGCCGTCCACGTCGAGCACGTGCACTCCGGCGGCCAGGGCATCGTTCGTCATCGCGGTCCTTGTCCGTGCGGGCCTTTGGTCAGGCGGACTGGTGCGCGACCTGGGTGATGAGGTCGGCGACCGCCTGCGGGTTGGAGACGTAGATGGCGTGGCTGCCCGGCGTTTCGACGGTCGTCGCGCCGGCCCGTTCGGCCATGGCGCGCTGGGCCGGCGGCGGGATCATGCGGTCGTCCGTGGTGACCAGGTACCAGCTGGGCCGGGCCCGCCACGCCGGTTTGCTGACGGTACCGGCGAGCGCGTCGACCCCCCAGGGCAGCTGCGCGTCGGCCATGAACGCCGCCTGGGCGGCGGGCAGGTCGGCGGCGAACGACGCGGCGAACTGGTCACGGTCCAGCAGCAGGAAGCCGTCGCCGGGCGGCAGGATCGGCGGCACCGGCGCCCCGGGCGGCGGGTCGGCGATGAGCGTGCTGACCGACTCGCCCTGATCCGGGGCGAACGCGGCGACATACACCAGCGCCGCCACGTTGTCGTGGGTGCCGGCTTCGGAGATGACGGCCCCACCGTAGGAGTGGCCGACGAGTACCGCCGGGCCGTCCTGGGCGTCGAGAACCCGGTTGGTGGCCCCGACGTCGGCGGTGAGGGAGAGCGTGGCGTGCTGCACGACGCTGACTCGGAAACCTTCGCCGGTCAGCAGGTCGTAGACGCCCTGCCACCCGGACCCGTCGACGAACCCGCCGTGCACCAGCACGACGTTGGTCAGCGGCTGGCTCATGAGCAGCCTCCTTCGAAGTAGGGGTTGGGAGCAGCGACGACGCTACGAACTGCTTGTGCGCGCGAAGTGCACGTCAAGTGCGTGCCAGCTGGTTCGGGCACAGGCGTGTCAAGATGGCGGGGTGAGCGCCCGCCAGCCCGACCTGTGGTGCACCCTGTTCGGCGGGGTGCGGGCCTGGCGCGAGGACATCGAGCTGACGCTGGGGCCGCCGAAGCAGCGCGCCACGCTCGGCCTGCTGCTGGCCGCCGGCGGTCAGCCGGTAACGGTCGGGCAGCTCATCGGCGCGCTGTGGGACGACGAGCCGGCGGCCAGCGCGGTCAACCAGATCCATCGCTACATCGGTACGCTGCGCCGGATCTTCGAGCCGGCCATCGCGCGCCGTGCGGTCGGGCAGTGGCTGCTGCCGGTCGGTGCGGGCTACCGGCTCGCCGCACCCAACGATCTGCAGCGGTTCCGATCGCTGGTGGCTGACGCGCACCGGAGCGCACCGCCCGAGTCGACCACGCTGCTGGTCGAGGCGCTGAGGCTGGCCGCCGCGCCACCCGGCGACGAGCCGCTGCGCGGCCTGCCCCTGATGGTGGCGGTGGAGGACGAACGCGTGCGCGCCGCGGTCCTGGCCGCCCAGCATGGCATCCGCTGCGGCATGGCCGCCGACGTCGTACCCGGCGTGCGCGGCGTCGCCGCCGAGCACCCGCTCGACGAGCCGCTGCAGGCCGCGCTCATCCGCTGTCTGCACGCCGCCGGACGCTCGGCGGAGGCGCTGACCGTGTACGGCCAGACCCGCGACCGCCTCCGCGACGAGCTGGGCGCCGATCCCGGCCCGGAGCTCGCCAACGCCTATCGCGCCGCCCTCACCTCCACCCCGGCCGCCCCCGTCACGGCCGTGCCCACGGTCCGCGACCCCGCGCCGGCCCCGGCGCAGCTACCGGCGGCGCCCCCGGCGTTCGCCGGCCGCGCCGCCGCCCTCGTCGCGATCGGTGACGACGGCGGCCCGGTATCGGTGATCAGCGGCATGGCGGGCGTCGGCAAGACCACCCTCGCGCTGCACTGGGCCCACACGCACGCCGCGGACTTTCCCGACGGCCAGCTCTACGTCAACCTGCGCGGCTTCGACGCCACCGGGCGCCCCGCGGAGCCGAACGATGCGCTGCGCGACCTGTTGCAGTCTCTCGGCGTCGCGCCGGCCACCCTGCCCGACGAAGCCGAGGCCCGAGGCGCCCTGCTGCGCACCCTGCTCGCCTCCCGCCGCCTGGTGATCGTGCTCGACAACGCCCGCGACGCGCGGCAGGTGGAGCCGCTGCTGCCCGGCCGCACCGACAGCCGGGTCATCGTCACCAGCCGCAACCGCCTGGCCAGCCTCGTCGCCCGCGCGAGCGCGAACCTGGTCAACCTGGAACCCTTCACCGGCGACGAGGCCGCCCAGTTCCTGACCAAGCGGCTCGGCCCGGCCCGCGCTCGTGGCGCGCCGCGCGCGCTTGAACGCCTGCACGACGCCTGCGGGGGCCTGCCGCTGGCGCTGGCCATCGTCGCGGCCCGGGGCGTGCTGAACCCGGTGTTCCCTCTGGACCTGCTGGCCAGCGAGATGACGAACTCCGTCGCGCCGCTGGACCTGCTCGTCGACGACGACCAGGAGGTCGACCTACGCGAGGTACTCACCTGGTCCTACCGGGCGCTCACCCCCGACGCCGCGACGGCGCTGCACGCGCTCGCCATCCATCCCGGCCCGGACATCTCCCTGGCCGCCGCGGTCAGCCTCACCGCACTGCCCGCCGCCCGGACCCGCACCGCGCTGACCGCGCTCACCGCCGCAAGCCTGCTCCGCGAGACTGCACCCGGCCGCTTCGCCTACCACGACCTGGTCCGCCGGTACGCCCTCGAACAGGCGGCCACCGACCTCGTCGAAACCACCACGCGGCTGCTGGCCCACTACCTCCACTCGACGCGTACCGCGTGCCTGCAGTACGGCCGACCTCCCCTGGTCGCGCTGCCCCCGCCCGCGGGCGGGGTGGTACCGGAATCCCCGACCGGCCCCACCGACGCCGTTCACTGGTATCAGCGGGAACGCGCCGTGCTGCAGTCGATCGTCCGCCGCGCCGCCGACCAGGGAGACTCGTGGACCGTCTTGCTCATCACCCAGGACTGGCGACCGATGAGCGACAACATCGACGCGCCGCGCGATCTGCTGCCGTACGTCCGCCTTGCCCTCGACGCGGCGAGCGCCGTGGAGAAGCACACCGGCGGTGACGTCCCGCTCGCCCTCATCGCCGAGTGCCACCGGGATGCGGCCGCCAAATTCGCCCGCAGCGGCGACCTGGACACCGCCCGCTCCCACTACGACACGGCGCTGCGCGGCTTCGAACGGCTCGGCGACCTCACCGGCCAAGCGAACACGCTGCGCAACATGGCGGTCACGCTCGCCCGTGACCCGCAGGAGCGGATGGACCTCGCGGCGCGCGCGGTCCAGGCCGCCCGGGGCTGCGGAGTCCCGCTGGTGCTGTGCACCGCATTGTCCGCCTACGGCCAGATGCAGCGCATGGCCGGCCGACCCCGGGACGCCTTCCCGGCCTTCCTCGAGGGCCTGGCCCTCAGCGGGCAGTACCCGGGTGGCGAGAACCTCGCCCCGCAGTTGCTGGCCGAACTCGCCCGCAACCACGCCGCCATTGGCGATGTGGCCGACGCCGTCGCCTTCGGCGAACGCGCTCTGGAAGCCGCGCGCCACGTCAATGACCTGATGAACGAGGTGGGCCTGCTCGCCGAGCACGGTGACGCTCTGCTCGCCACCGGCCACCCGTCCCGTGCCCGCCGGGCCTGGCAGCGCTACCTCGACCTGTCGGCGAACAGCGGCATCGCGGACAGCGTGGCCCATGAGGTCGGCCGGCCCGCCGCCGACACAGCCCGCTACGTCCGGGCGAAACTCGCCGCCCTCCCACCCGAGGACTGATCCGGCCGTGTTCCTGGCCCCCCATCCAGTTCCCGCTGACCGACCCGGTCTCTACGATCTTGGCTAGCGGGCCGGGACGGCTGTGGAGTTCACCGGGTCGGGGGGCCGAGTCCCCGGCGGTCCACGTGTTCGGTACCCCTGCCGGCAATCTCGTCGGACGCCACGACGATCTCGCGTTGCTGCGCTCGTTCGCGGGCCAGGTAGGACGGGCGGCGGCACGCTGCTACTCGCGGGGCGAGCCCGATTTCGGCAAGACGGTCCTGTCGGCGGCGGCTGGCCGGGTACGCCGAGGCGGCGTAGACCCGGGTTCTGTCGGCGTCGAGTACGCAGTTCGAGGCGGCGCATAGTTTCCTGGCCCCGCATCAGGCGCCGCATCCATTGGTCCGGGATCTCGACAAGTTGAGCGCGACCCGGATCGGCCCCAACTACGGCCGCCGAGGACGTTCGATTCACATCCCTTGAACGATTGGCGGGCGGTATCCGTCATAGCGGTGGAACAGCGGCTGGGAGCTGAAGGAGAGGCGTGAAGATGGCAACAGCGTGGCATCGCCTAGCCCGAGCCTGGCGGCGCGCCAGCCTCGCCAGCCGCATCGC
>NZ_BAABJQ010000018.1:0-198820 GCF_039543385.1 Rugosimonospora acidiphila | reverse complement strand
GGACCGCCGGACCGGGCGCGCGGTCAGCTGAATCTCGGCATCCCGCCGAACTGGCGGTCGCCGGCGTCGCCGAGGCCGGGCACGATGAACATCTTCTCGTTCAGGCGCTCGTCGATCGAGGCGGTGACCAGCCGCAGTGGTAGGTCCGAGGAGGCCAGCCGCTCGACACCCTCGGGCGCGGCGAGCACGCAGATCACGGTGATGTCGACGCAGCCCCGGTCGGCCAGCAACTGGCAGCAGTGCAGCAGCGATCCGCCGGTGGCCACCATCGGGTCCAGGACCAGGACGGGCAGGCCCGACAGGTCGGCCGGCAGCGACTCGAGATAGGCGCGCGGGGCGAACGTCTCCTCGTCCCGGGCCAGGCCGACGAAGCCCATCGAGGACTCGGGCAGCAGCGCCAACGCCGCCTCCGCCATCCCGAGCCCGGCGCGCAGCACCGGTACCAGCAGCGGGGGGTTGGCCAGCCGGATGCCCTGTGCCTCGTTCACCGGCGTGTGCACCGGGTACCGCTGCACCGGCAGCGGGCGGGTCGCCTCGTAAACCAGCATGGTGGACAGCTCGCGCAGAGCGGCCCGGAATGCACCTGAATCGGTGCGCGCGTCCCGCATCGCGGTCAGCCGGGTAGCTGCCAGCGGGTGATCGACTACCTGTACGTCCACGCCGACATGGTAGCCATGATCAGTGTCAGCAGGTCCGCGTACTGTTGTGGCATGACGGCAACGGCAACGCGGCATGGCGGACCGGGCACCTCGGACCTCTCCGGCGTGGCGCGGTCCGAGGCGGCCCTGCGCACCTTTCTGCATGGCCTGCCCGGCGTCGACGAGGTCGGCGCGCAGGGGCGCGCGGCGATGCTGAGCACCCGCTCGATCAAGACTTCCGCCAAGGCGTGGGCGATCGACCAGGCGATCGGGATGATCGACCTGACCACCCTGGAGGGCGCGGACACCCCGGGCAAGGTTCGCGCGCTGTGCGCCAAGGCGCTGCGCCCCGATCCCACCGACCCGTCCTGCCCCAGGGTCGCCGCGGTCTGCGTCTACCCGGCGATGGTCGCGGTCGCCGCGCCGGTGCTGGCCGGCTCCGGCGTGCACCTGGCCAGCGTGGCGACCGCGTTCCCGTCCGGCCAGGCACCGCTGCCGGTCAGGCTCGAGGACACCCGGGCGGCGTTGGCCGACGGCGCCGACGAGATCGACATGGTGATCAACCGGGGCGCGTTCCTGTCCGGCCGGTACCTCGAGGTCTTCGAGGAGATCGCCGCGGTGCGGCAGGCCATCGACGAGGCCGGCACGGGCGCGCGGGCGCACCTCAAGGTGATCCTGGAGACCGGCGAGCTGGCCACGTACGACAACGTCCGCCGCGCGTCCTGGCTGGCCATGCTGGCCGGCGCCGACTTCATCAAGACCTCGACCGGCAAGGTGGCGCCCGCCGCGACCCTGCCGGTCACGCTGGTCATGCTGGAGGCGGTGCGCGACTTCCGGGCCGCGACCGGGCGGCAGGTCGGGGTCAAGCCGGCCGGCGGCATTCGCACCAGCAAGGACGCCATCAAGTACCTGGTGCTGGTCAACGAGACCGCCGGCGAGGACTGGCTGCACCCGGACTGGTTCCGGTCGGGCGCCTCCAGCCTGCTCAACGATCTGCTCATGCAGCGCACCAAGCTGAAGACCGGCCGGTACGAGGGCCCCGACTACTTCACCCTGGACTGAGGACACCATGCCCTTCGAATACGCCCCCGCGCCGGAGTCGCCATCCGTCGTGAACATCCGCCCGTCCTACGGGCTGTTCATCAACGGTGAATTCGTCGATCCCAAGGACGGCGAGCGGTTCAAGACGGTCAACCCGGCGAACGAAGAGGTGCTGGCCGAGATCGCCACGGCCGGACCGTCCGATGTGGATACGGCGGTGGCCGCCGCCCGGGCCGCGTACGAGGCGGTCTGGCGCGACCTGCCCGGCCGGGAGCGGGCCAAGTACCTGTTCCGGATAGCCCGGATCATCCAGGAGCGGGCGCGCGAGCTGGCCGTGCTGGAGTCCATCGACAACGGCAAGCCGATCCGCGAGTCCCGCGACGTGGACGTGCCGCTGGTTGCCGCGCACTTCTTCTACTACGCCGGCTGGGCGGACAAGCTGGCCCATGCCGGGCTCGGTCCGGACCCGCGCCCGATCGGCGTCGCGGGCCAGGTCATTCCGTGGAACTTCCCGCTGCTCATGCTGGCCTGGAAGATCGCTCCGGCGCTGGCCGCGGGCAACACGGTGGTACTCAAGCCGGCCGAGACCACCCCGCTGACCGCGCTGCTGTTCGCCGAGATCTGCCAGCAGGCCGATCTTCCGCCCGGCGTGGTCAACATCATCACCGGCGCCGGTGAGACCGGCCGGCTGCTGGTCGGGCACGACGGCGTCGACAAGGTGGCCTTCACCGGGTCGACCGAGGTCGGCCGGGCGATCGCGAAGACGCTGGCCGGCACCCGCAAGCGGTTGACGCTGGAGTTGGGCGGCAAGGCGGCCAACATCGTGTTCGACGACGCGCCGATCGACCAGGCCGTCGAGGGCATCGTCAACGGCATCTTCTTCAACCAGGGCCACGTCTGCTGCGCCGGCTCCCGCCTGCTGGTACAGGAGTCGGTCGCCGAGGAGCTGCTCGACTCGCTCAAGCGGCGGATGGCCCGGCTGCGGGTGGGCGACCCGCTGGACAAGAACACCGACGTGGGCGCCATCAACTCGGCGGCCCAGCTGGAGAAGATCCGCTCGCTGTCCGAAATCGGCGAGCAGGAGGGCGCCGCGCGCTGGGCGCCGCCGTGCGAGCTGCCCGAGCGCGGCTTCTGGTTCGCGCCGACCATCTTCACCGGGGTCTCCCAGGCCCACCGGATCGCCCGGGAGGAGATCTTCGGCCCGGTCCTGTCGGTGCTGACCTTCCGCACCCCGGCCGAGGCCGTGGAAAAGGCGAACAACACGCCGTACGGGCTGTCCGCCGGGATCTGGACCGAGAAGGGATCTCGCATCCTGGCCGTCGCGGACCGGCTGCGGGCCGGCGTGGTGTGGGCGAACACGTTCAACAAGTTCGACCCGACCTCGCCGTTCGGCGGGTACAAGGAATCGGGGTATGGCCGCGAGGGCGGCCGGCACGGGCTGGAGGCCTACCTTGCCCACTGAGTCCACCTCCGCCGGCCGGTCGAGCCGGCTCGCGGTGCGCAAGACGTACAAGCTGTTCATCGGCGGGGCCTTCCCGCGCAGCGAGTCCGGGAGGTCCTACGCCGTGACGTCGACCGGAGGTGAATTCCTGGCGAACGCTGCCCTCGCCTCGCGCAAGGACGTCCGGGACGCCGTGTCGTCGGCGCGTGGCGCCTTCGGCAAGTGGTCCGGGGCCACCGCGTACAACCGGGGCCAGATCCTGTACCGCGTGGCGGAGATGCTGGAGGGCCGGCGGGCGCAGTTCATCGACGAGGTGGCGGCGTCCGAGGGCGGCGACGCGCAGCTCACCGTGGACGCGGCGATCGATCTCTGGGTGTGGTACGCCGGCTGGGCCGACAAGATCGCCCAGGTGTACGGGAACGCCAACCCGGTCGCCGGCCCCTTCTTCAACCTGTCCTCGCCCGAGCCGACCGGGGTGGTCGGCGCGGTGGCGCCGCAGGACTCCTCGCTGCTCGGCCTGGTCGGCGTGCTGGCACCGATCATCGTCACGGGTAACACCGCGGTGGTGCTGGCGGCCGAGTCTGGCCCGCTGCCGGCGATCACGCTGGCCGAGGTGCTGGCCACCTCCGACCTGCCCGGCGGCGTGGTGAACCTGCTCACCGGCCGGGTCGCCGAGACCGCGCCCTGGCTTGCCTCACACATGGACGTCAACGCGCTCGACCTGACCGGGGTCGCCGAGCCCGGGCTCGCCGCCGACCTGGAGCGGGCCGCCGCCGACAACCTCAAGCGGGTGGTCCGGCCGCCGGCCGGCCCGGTCGACTGGCGCGCCGATCCGGGGACGGCGAGGATGATTCAGTTCCTGGAGACCAAGACCGTCTGGCACCCGAAGGGCATCTGAGGCGGCCGGCCGTCGGCGCGTACCGTGGACCTTGTGGACCGGGCATCAGGCTCTGAGCCTGAGCCGCTAGGGTGTGGTCGGATTCACCCAAATCTTGACGACGGAGGTCGCCGTGGCCGCCCAGCGTGACGCCGCAAAGCAGGCGGATCTTGAGGATGAGCGCGAGGTCGAACGACCACAGCTGTGGTCCGACGTGCGCATCGACCCGGTAGAGATCGCCTTGCCCAAGGGCGTCGGGTACACGCTGCGTGCCTACCGCCCGACCGCGGAGGTCACCCCGACCGACGTGTCCGGGCGCGAGGCCGACTCCTTCCCCGACCGGCGCTACGCAACCGCCGAGCAGGAGGAAGAGTTCGACTTCGGCGACGCGTTCGACGACGTGCCCGAGGCGGACCAGCCCAAGGACGAGCTCGACGAAGACGAGGACGGCGACGAACCCGACGAGGACGAGGAGAACGACGACCTCGACCGGGACGACGAGGCCGAGGACAAGCTCGACGACGAGGCGGACGAGACCGACGAGGCGGACGAGGCGGACGAGGAAGAGGCCGAGGAGGAGCCCGTCGAGGAGGCCAAGGGGCCCGACGAGGTGCCGGTGTTCCTCGGCCACCAGGGCCAGGTGCTCCTCTTCCAGACGCCCGAGGGACTGGTCGACTTCATCCGCTCCGACGAGGAGCACGACATGAGCCAGCTGGACACCTGGTCCGAGCTGGCCGGCGCGATCACCGCCGAGGACGTGGTGGTGCTGCCCGAGGACTCGTACGAGCTGGATCTGGTCGTCAAGAACCTGCGCGGCGGCCGGGACGCCTGGGACCCCGATCTCATCATCCAGGCCGGCGAGCTCGCCCGTGACCTCGGTTACGCCCTGCGCATCGATCCGGTCATCTCGGCGCTGGCGCCGGGCTCGCCACTCGACGACCTGGACGAGGCTCTACGTGCGACGACGAGCGGCGGGCTCGGTGGTTTCCTCGCCCGACGGAAGATGAAGAAAATCGGGATAGAAGCCGCACCGCTCGGCTGGCGAACGATAATCGGCAAGATCTCTAGCGTCGTGGACTGGCGCGACTGACCCCCGACCAGGGAGCATCAGTCTGGCAACACGACCAGTCCGGGAGGAGGACGACGCCGTGGCGCTCGTGCGGGTGTATTGCGGTCTTGCTTCGACACCGCCGGCGGCGACGCAGGGTACGACTAACGCGCTGTTGACCGTTGCTGTGGTTGACGACGCGGGTCGCCTGCTCGACGTCTGCGACGTCCGCGATGATCCGTCGGGCTACGCGGAGCTCTGCGCACTCCTCGCCGAGCGGTCGGGTGGCACCGCCGGACTGGCCGTGGCCGCCGATAGCGACGAGCACCAGGTGACCCTGCTCCTGGCCGCGGCGGGTCGCCCGCTGGCGATCTCCGACGAGGAGTCGCTGGACGACTACGCGAACCGCTTCGGCGACGACGACTCCACCGAAGAGATCGAGGCGCCGATCAGCGAGCGCCGGGCGGTCGGGCTGGCCCGCGCCCTGCAGGCGGGCGCGCTGGTCGCCGGCACGGTGTCGGCCCCCCGCGAGCTCATCGCGCTCAAGCCGGTGCTGTCCGCCCACGCCGCGCTGGCCTCCGGCCGGCAGGGCGCCGCGGTGGCGCTGCGCGAGGTGCTCCGCGAGCTGTACCCGGCGGCCCTGCGCGCGTACCCCGACCCGGCCGAGTCCGTGCCGCTGGCGATCCTGGACGCACTGCCGGAGCCGGGGCTGCTCGGGGCCGGCACGGCCAACCAGGGCCGGGACGCGGCGGTCGCCGCCGAGTTGTCCGGCACCGGCCTCGCCGACGAGGCCTCGATCGGCGAGGCGATCACCGCCCTGCGGGTCGCGGTCGCCGAGACTCCCCGCCGGGCCGGCATCGGCAAGTCGCTGACCACCGCCGTGGCCGAGACCATCCAGCAGTCCGTCGCCGCGGTGCGCGCCTGCGATGCGGGCATCGCGGCCCTGGTCGGTCTGCTCACCGAGAAGGCCGCCCCGCTGACCGGCACGCCCGCCGGCTTGAGGCCCCGCCTCAGCTCGACGCCCTCGCCGCTGCGCGCGGTGCGGGAGAGCAGCTCCGAGTTGCCGAGGGTGCCAGGGCCTCGCCGGGCACGCACGCCGGCACCCGCCCCGGTCACGGTCGACCCAGTCTCGGTCGACCCGGTCTCGGTGGACGCGCTGCGCGTGGGTAGCGGGTCGCGCCCGGCCGTCCCGCGCGGCGAGGATGCGCCCGCCGCCCACGCCGCGCCCTCGGCGCCGTCCCACACCGCGCCCCCGGCGCCGTCACACACCGCGCCCTCGGCGCCGTCATACACCGCGCCGTCATACACCGCGCCCTCGGCGCCGTCGCGGACCGCGGGCTTGGCGCCGTCGCGCACCGCCGGCTCGCACGCGACGCCGGCACCGGGCGCACCGTCCCAGGCACCCACCGCGCCGTCGCGCGCGGCGGCGCACAAGGCACCCGCCGCCTCCCACGGCGCTCCGGCGCCCGCGGCGCACGCCGCCCCGGAGCAGTTGAACCCGCCGACGGGCCGGCCCATGAGCGCACCGCCGGTGCCGCTGTCGGCGCCCCCGTTCGCGGGCCCGACGCCACCGGTGGCGTCGGCGCCGCCCGCGCACAACGCCCCGCCCGCGCACAACGCCCCGCCCGCGCACAACGCGCCCATCCGCAACGCGCCGCCCGCGCGCGGCCCGGCCGACCCGTACCCGTCCGGCGCGTACGGGTACCCGCGTGGCGGCCACCAGGCCCCGACGCCCGTGCCCGACACGCCGTCCACCTCGATGCCGGCGCCCCGGCCTGCCCCCGAGGTCGGGCCGCCCGGCTCCCGGGCGGACTGGCCGCTGAACACCAGCGGGACCGGTTTGCCAGCGGTGCCGCCGGCAGGCACGCCGGCGAACAACCCGCTCGACCCGACCTCGTTCCCGGCGACCACGTTGCCGCCGACGGTGCTGGAGCTACGCGGCAGCGAGACCACGGCGACGTCCGACCGGCGCCCGGGTCAGCCCGCCATCCCGCGTCAGCGCGACGGGCGCGTGACGCCGCCGTGGCAGGACAGCGACCTTCCGGCGGAGCCGCCGGCCCTGCGCCTGGTCGAGCCCGCCCCGCTCGCGGACCGCGCGCTGCGCGACGACCGGTCGGGCACGCGCGACCGGGAGTTCCTGGCCAACTCGGACCGGGCCGGGATCGAGCGCCCGGACTCCGAGCGCACCGGCGGCGAGCGCGGCGCGATCGAACGGATCGACCGGGGCGCCATCGAGCGCCTCGCCGGCGAGCGTGGGCTCTCCGGCGACCGTGGACACGCCGCCGACCGCGGATTGCCCACCGACCGAGGACTGCCCGCCGACCGAGGACTGCCCACCGACCGAGGGCTGTCTGCCGATCGAGGACTGTCTGCCGAACATGGGCTTCCCGCCGACCCTGGCGCCAACGGGCGCAACGGGTCCGAGCGGACCCTCGGTGCGGCGGCCGCGTTCGGTGGCGAGCGCCGGCTGGGCGCCGCGGCCGCCTTCAACCGTGATCGTGACCGCGATTCGGGCGGCGACGCCCCCAACGGCGCTCCGCTGCGCCTCGTCGAGAACGCGGAGTCGCGCGGTGGCCGGGGTGGCCGGCGATCGGCCGAGCCCACCTCCGCGCCGCCCGTCGGCGCCGAGCTGGACGGCGACCTGCTGATCTTCGCGGAGGCCAGGTCGGCCTGGTTCGTCGGTCACCTGGAGACGGAAGACACCGGGCCGGACTGGGCCAACGCCGCGGACCTGGGCTGGGAGGCGGCCCAGCGGGCCGCCCAGCCGGTACAGGGCGAGGACACCGAGGTCGGCCTGCCCCGCCGGGTGCCGCAGGCCAACCTGGTGCCCGGCTCGCCGTTGCCACCGGCCACCGAGCGCTCGCTGCGCATCGTGCGCAACGCGGCCGAGATGGCGGCGCACACCACCGGATACTTCCGCGGTTCTCGACGTGGCGAGGAGGTCCGCGGCTTCGCCGTGGGCGGCCGGCCGGGCCGCGAGGAAGCCGGTGGCTGGGACTTCACCCGGGACGGCTGGGAGGCCGACCACGACGGTGAGCGTGACTTCGAGTACCGGTCGGCGTCCAACCGCTGACCAGCGGCGGCCACCCCCGGTGGCCCGTTAGCCCAACTGCTCCACCGCACCACTGTTCATGCTGATCAGATCTGTGTAGTGAAGTTCTTCGGCGCGGGAACACCCCGGAAGAGGTGGCGGAGTCATGGCCTCGTACGCGCGGCCCGGTGCGGCACGGTTGAGTCGGCGTTCGCTGCTCGCCGCGGGGATTTCCGGTGCCGCCGCCGTGGCGGTCGCCGCCTGCGACGGGCGTAGCGACGACATGATGGCCGGCTCGGCCTCCCTGCCACGCGGCGCGGACCTGGTCATCGGGGCCTGCCTCGACCTGACCGGAAGCGGCCGCACGGTCGGCGTTGCCCAGCAGCGGGGCCTCCAGATCGCGCTGGACCTGATCAACCAGTCGGGGGTCACCGTCGGCCACACGACCCGTCGGGTGCGGCTGCTGGTCAAGGACACGAACAGCGACCCGGACAGCGCGGTGGCCGCGGCGAAGCAGCTGATCAGTGGCGAACAGGCCATCGGGCTGATCGTCGGTGGCTCGGCGGCCACCACGAGCGCGATCGCCCCGGTGGCCGAGCAGGCCAGCGTGCCCATGATGGCCACCGGCTGCGCCGACGACATCGTGAAACCGGTACCGCAGCGGCGGTTTGTCTTCAAGCTCGGCCCGAACGCGTCCGACGTCGCCGCGGTACTCACGAACAATATTGCCCACGCCGGCGGCGTCGATCGCGTCGCCATTCTCGCCAGCGCCGACGACCACGGGGATTCCGGCCTGGCCGCGATGCGCACCGCACTGACCACCTCCGGCCGCACCATGGTGACCACGGTCGGGCTGCCGGTAGGCGTCTCCAGCTACCAGTCCCAGGCAAAACAGGTGATCAAGGACCGGCCGGACGGCATCGTCATCTGGAGCATGGCGCCCACCTCCGGCCTTGCCGCCCGGGCCCTGCACGACGCCGGCTACCGGGGTCGGCTGTTCTTCGACTCCGGGGCGGCGTCCGATGACACGCTCGCGGGTAGCAACCGGACGGCGACGGTCGGCGGTGTCCTGGTCTCCCCGTCCATCCTGGGCGGCGTCCCGCTGGCCGTCACGACGCCCGAGGCCGTCGCCCAGCAGAACTACTTCGAGCAGTACACCAGTTTGTTCGGCGCGTTCTCCGGCCTGTCCATCTACGGCGCCGACGCGCTGAACGTGCTGGCCGGTGCGGTCGCCAAGGCCGGCAGCACCGACCACCTGAGGATCCGCAACGGGCTGGAGTCCATGCCGTTCGACGGGCTGGCCGGCGAGTACAAGTTCCAGACCATCGAGCACGGCGGGCTGCAGGCCGACGCGCTGCAGCTGTTCGAGATCGAACAGAGCGGCTGGGTCCAGCTCACCTGACCGGTGGGGTGGACCCGCCGCGTTTCAACGCCCTACGCGCCGGCCAGGCGCGGCCGTGGCGCGGGTCCGCCCGGGGCAGACCCGCCCATCGAGGCTCAGGCGGGTGCGCCCGCCCGCTGGCGACGCATGGTCAGCACGTACTCCACCAGGGAGATGAGCACCTGCTTGGTGGATTCCCGGCTGCGCGCGTCGCAGGAGACCACCGGCACGTCGGGCGAGACCGCGAGCGCGTCCCGGACGTCCTGCGCCGAGTGGTACTGCATCCCGTCGAAGCAGTTGATCGCCACCAGGTACGGCAGCCGCCGGTGCTCGAAGAAGTCGATGGCGGCGAAGCAGTCCGCCAGTCGCCGGGTGTCAACCATGACCACGGCACCGATAGCGCCCCGCACCAGCTCGTCCCACATGAACCAGAACCGGGTCTGCCCGGGCGTACCGAACAGGTACAGGATGAGATCCCGGTCAATCGAGATACGGCCGAAGTCCATCGCAACCGTGGTGGTCACCTTGCCCGGTACCTGTCGGGTGTCATCGACCCCCTCACCCGCGGACGTCATGATCGCCTCGGTGGTCAACGGCGTGATCTCCGAGACGGAGCCGACGAGCGTGGTCTTGCCCACACCGAATCCACCGGCGATGACAATCTTCGCCGACGTCACCCGTCCCGTAGTCGGGCGGTGCACCATGTCAGAGCCTGCGAAGTCCACTCAGCACCCTCTCCAGCAGTTCTGTGCCCACCGAGTCGTTGCTGTCGAAGGAGGTGGGTTCGTAGATCGCGACCATGCCATCCGAGGCCATGTCAGCGATGAGAACCCGGGCCACCCCGAGCGGCAGCTGCATCCGTGCGGCGATCTCAGCAAGCGACTGCAGCCGGCCATCGCACAATGCTGCGATGTACTGCTGCTCGCGCCCTTGGCCGGTGCCGTCGCGCGCGACGACGCTACGACCCCGGACGGTGGTCTCAACGAGCGCTTCGAGCGCGATGTCCAGCTTTGGCCGGGTGCGCCCGCGAGTGACGGCATACGGTCGCACCAGCGCGCCAGTAGGCTCGTCGCGTTCTGCCACCACCGCCGTCACCCCCTCTTCCCATTTCCTAAACCGTGAACAACTTTTCTGATCGGGTCAACCGGGCGTTCAGCCAAGCATGCCGGCGGCTGCCCGCGGCATCGGGGTCAACGCGTCCCCGACCCGGTCGACCAGCAGTGCCATCTCGTAGCCGACCTGACCGACGTCGCAGCTGCGAGCCGCGAGCACCGCGAACGACGACCCGTCGGAGATGGACATCAGGAAAAGGAACCCGTTGTCCATCTCGACGACCGTCTGGAGCACCGCGCCACCTTCGAAGCAGCGCGAAGCGCCCTGGGTCAGGCTGACCAGACCCGAAGCGATCGCGGAGAGCTGGTCGGCGCGGTCCCGCGGTAGGTCACGCGACGCAGCCAGGAGCAGACCGTCAGCCGAGACGGCGATCGCGTGCGCGACGCCTGGTACCCGATCGGCGAAGTTGGCGAGCAACCAGCCGAGATCCTGCGTAGTTGTCATGCTTCCTGCTCCCTGCCAGCCTGCGAGGAATTCCCGGCCGTCGTGCTCGACTCCGGGGTCTTGTCGTCGCCGCCCCGGGTACGACCCCGTTGGACGCCGCGGTGATAAGCCGAGAGAAGCCCTCGTACCTGCTCTGGCGAACGCCGGTTGGCATTCGTCGTACCCTTGTCCACCCCGCCCGGTACCAACTGAGCCATCGGCACCCGCTTGGGCAGGCCCGCCTGGGTCAGCGAATTGACGGGCGGCTCCGCCGCCGCCGATGCCGCGACCCAGCCCTCATCGGCGGCCGACCGCCAGGACGGCTCGAGGGGCGTAGGCGTGTTTTCCGCCGGACCCACAGGACTACCCATGGACCCATTCTCCGACGTGCGGTTCGGGCTGCTCGCGGCAGGTGCGTCATCGACCGGCGGGGCCGGTGCCACCGGCGGGGCCGGTGCGACCGGTGCCGCCGTCTGCCGCGGGGGCTCGGAACCCGGCCCGCCGTAGGTGTCGGTCTCCGCGCTGTCCGCGTCGCCACGGCTGCGGAACCAGGCTGACTCCAACTCCCTGAAGATGGGCAGCTCCATGGTCTCGTCCGGGTGGCCGGAGATCACCGGACGAACCGGTTGCAGCGCCGGGGTGGAGCCGTTGGTCTCGGGCGCGGAAGAGTTGGTCGTGGCCGGCCCGATCAGCGACGACGGCGGGTAGCCGTTGGACACCACCGGGTGGCTGCTCGTCGGGCTGGAGACGATCCGGGTCGGGCCGCTGTTGCCGTTCCACTCCGGCTGCTGCGACGGCCGGCCGTTCTCCTCCACCCTGATCCGGGGTATTTCGGAGGTGATGTCGAGCGCGGCCGCGAACTCCTCCGGTACGGCGGGGGCGGCCTGATCGTCGGTGTCGCTCGGCTCGTCGCTGGCCGAGTAGGCGGGCACGGGCGGCCAGACCGGCGGCGGGCTCGACGGCTGGGCCGGCGAGCCGGACTGCGTCGGGCCGCCCGGCTGCGCCGGGGCTTCGGGGCCCTGCGCCGGGGAGGCGGCCTGCGGCGGGGTGCCGGGCTGCGGCGCCGGCACCGCCGGGGTCGCGACCGTGCGCTCCTCGACCACGTCGGCGTCGATGGCGTCGATCACCAGGTCGGGCGGCGAGGTACGCGGGCCGGCCGACCACGCCTCCGGAGAGGACGGGATCTGGCGCGGGATGTGCGGCCCGGTCGCGTCGCCTGTCGGGTCCCCGTCGACCGGACGGGGCTCGGTGGCGCGCCGCTGCGGCAGCGGGTCGCCGGGACCCGTCACCACCGGCCGGGTGGGCCCATTCGGGCCGCTCGGTGGCCCACCGGCGGACCGGGGGTCGCCCGGCCACGGCTGATCCTCGCCCGGCCAGTTGTCGGCCGGCCTGTTCTCGGCCGCCCAGTTGTCAGCCGGCCGGTTCTCGCCCGGCCGGTTCTCGCCCGGCCAGTTCTCGGCCGGCCGGGGCATCGGCGGGTACGGGTCGTTGCCGTTGAGGTGGGCACCGTTGGAGCCATTGACCGGGCCGACACCGGTCAGGTCGGACCAGGCCGGAAGGTTCTGGCTGTTGCTCGGGCCGCCCGAGGTCGGGCCAAGCGAGGTCGGGCCACCCGAGGTCGGACCGCCCGAGGTCGGGCTGCCCGAGGTCGGGCTGCCCGAGGTCGGACCGCCCGGGGCCGAGGCGCCCGCCAGGCCGCCGCCGTTGAGCGGGCCCGCGCCGAACCGGCTCGGTCCCGCGCCGAAGACGCCCGGGCCGGCACCGAAGCCGCCGGTACTCGGGCCGCCGAGCCCCGAGCCGGCCGAGGTACGCGGTTCCGGCTGGCCGCTCTCCAGCGCGAGCGGGGTCGCGAGCGGCGGGCGTGGCGGTGTGGGCTCGCTCGGCGGTGCAGCCTGCGGCGGTGGCCCGGCCGGGGCGGGCTCGGCCGGCGGCATCCCGGACATGGGCGCCCCCCGGACCACCGGCGGCGCCATGGCCGGTCCCCGGCCGGCCAGTGCCCGGGGCACCAGCACGGAGGTCGGCAGCATGACGTCGGCGATGGTGCCGCGCTCGGTGGCCGGCCGAAGTTCGACCTTGACCCCATGACGGGCGGCCAGTCGGGCGACCACCACGAGGCCCATCATCCGGGACACGGCGACGTCGACCATGGGCGGCGTGGCCAGCCGCTCGTTCAGCTCCGCGAGCTGGTCGGCGGAAACACCAATGCCGTGATCCTCCACGAACAGCGCCGCCCGGTCGCCCACCCGCCGCGCCTCGACGACGACGGTGGAGTCCGGCGGGGAGAACGCTGTCGCGTTGTCGAACAGCTCGGCGACCAGGTGCACCAGGTCATTGACGGCGTGCGCGCCGATCTCGATGTCCCGGTCGACCACCCCGAACTCGATGCGGGTGTAGTGCTCGACCTCGGACTGCGCGGCGCGCAGCACGTCGATGAGCGCGGCGGGTTCGCGCTGCACACGGGTGGAGTCGGCGCCGGCGAGTACCAGCAGGTTTTCGTCGTTGCGGCGCATCCGGGTGGCCAGGTGGTCCAGCTGGAACAGCTCGGCCAACCGGTCCGGGTCCTCCTCGCCGCGCTCCAACCGGTCCAGGTGACCGATGAGCCGGTCGACCAGGATCTGTGAGCGGCGGGCGAGGTTGACGAACATGGTGGACACCGAGGAGCGCAGCGCGGCCTGCTCGGCGGCGGTGCGCACCGCCTCCAGGTGGACCGCGTTGAACGCCTCGGTCACCTGTCCGAACTCGTCCTTGCTGCGAACCGGCAGCGGTTCGGCGATCTGCATTGCCACCTGCTGTGGCGACGACTGGCTGGACAGCGCCGGGTCCCGCAGCCTGGCGACCGCCTGCGGCAGGCCGTACTGGGCGATGGACAGCGCGCCCTGACGCAGCTCGCGCAGCGAGCGGTTCATCGCCCGGGCGACCAGCCACGCGATGAGCACGGCGAGCAGCACCAGAACGATGAGCAGCACGGCCTCGATGAGCACCTGCCGCTGGACCCGGCTGTGCACGGCGCTGGCGTCCGACACGGTCTGGGCGTCGATGGACTGCTCGACCTGGCGCAGCAGCTCGGCGCGGCCCGCCATCGCGGAGTCCCACTGGGCGGCGTCGAAGCCGCTCGCGATCAGCGGGCCGGCGTTCTCGCTCTCGAAAGTGTTTTCGTAGAGCTGGGCCTCACGCAGGTTGGGCCCGGTCACGATCTTGCTCATCAGATCCTGCTGGGCAGGGGTGGCCACCGTGTAGAACGGGGCGAGCGCGATCTGCTGACCGGCCAGCGCGGTGAGGAACTCCTTCTGCGCGTTCGGCGTCATCGTGCCCTGGTCGAGGATCTGGAGCCCGATGACGCGCTCCTGCGACAACTGCTCCTTGACGTTGGCGATGGCGGAGCCGGCCCGCAGGTCGTAGCTGAGGCTGGTGTCGCCGGCGAGTTGCGACGCCGAGTCCCGAAGGTCGATGAGACCCTTGATCATGGCCTGGTACCGCTGGATGACCGCGCTCAGCGTGATGTCGCTGACGCCGCCGACCTGCTGGTGGAGGCTGTTCAGCGCGCCCAGGTTGACGTCGATGGTGTGCAGTTGGCCCTGGAAGCTGGCCGGTAGCCCGGAGAGGGTGTCGCGGTGCTGCGTGTACCTCGTCGACGCCTGTGTCGTACCGGTGAACAGGCTGCGGTACTCGGCCAGCGCGCTCTTCTGCGCGTCGCTGCCCTGATCGGCGTCGAGCAGGATGGTCGCGGCGGCACGCTCGCTCTGCAGGTCCTGGACCAGCGCACCGGCGTCACTGGCGAGGGTGGCCAGGGTGCGTGCGCGGTCGGCGGTGTTCGCCTGGTCGATGTTGCTCAGCAGCGCGCTCGCGCCCACGAAGACGGTCGCGATGGTCGGCACCATCATGATGAGGCCGAGCTTCACCCAGATCGGCCGGTCTCGGAAGTAACCGGCAAGGCCGCTCATCCGCGACTGAACCTGCCTACTGTCCGTCGTTGGCCGCTTGCTCACCTCGCCCGCCCTCCGCGCTGGCGCCCCCGGTGGACCGTGGGCACCCTCATGCGGCCCTCCCACACCGGTCGGGCCTCCGAGATTCCACCATGTCCCGTGGCAAAGAGAAAGGGCAGGCTGGTTTCGATCAACCCTGTGGTTCCATGTATTGACCGTTCCGTAGCTTTACGCTCCCCCGGAGTACCAACAGGTGAGCCTTCACCCCGCCCGAGTTGTCCTTGTTGCCGGTCCTTCTGGATCCGGGAAGTCATACATAGCATGGCGAACTGGACTCCCCACCCTCTGCCTTGATGATTTTTACAAGAATTCCTGCGATCCGTCACTGCCTCGACGGGGCCAGGCCATCGATTGGGACTCCCCCAACTCATGGGACGCCGATGCCGCGATGGCCGCTATCAAGGAGCTGGCCAAGACCGGCACGGCCAAGGTACCCGCCTACTCGTTCAGCGCTAACCAAGCAATCGGCGACCGCACTGTCACCATCGGTGACAGCAGGCTCTTTGTCGCCGAAGGCATCTTCGCCGCTGAGCTGGCCCAATGTTGTCAGGAACTCGGGCTGCTTGCCAACGCGTTCGCGCTGCACCGCTCGCGTGCGACCACGTTTGTGCGAAGACTCACCCGCGACCTCGCCGAACACCGCAAACCGGCCAGAGTACTGATCCGGCGCGGGATCGCTTTGTACCGCGCCGATCGCGAGGTGCTCGCGAGGCAGGTGGCACTGGGCTGCGTACCCGCGAATGGGCGCCAGATCAGGCGAGCAGTTTCGAGTATGCCGGCTTGATCACTTCATTGATCAACGCCAGCCGCTCATCGAATGGGATGAACGCGCTCTTCATCGCGTTGACCGTAAGCCACTGCAGCTCCGGCCAGCCGTATCCGAAGGCCTCCACCAGCAGCGCCATTTCGCGGGACATGCTGGTCCCACTCATCAGTCGATTATCGGTGTTGACGGTGACCCGGAAACGCAGGTCGCGCAGCAGCCCGATGGGGTGCTCGGCGATCGACGACACGGCGCCGGTCTGCACGTTGGAGGAGGGGCACAACTCAAGCGGGATGCGCTTGTCCCTGACATACGCCGCCAACCGGCCCAGCTTCCCATCGCCGGAGATATCGTCCACGATCCGCACGCCGTGCCCCAGCCGGTCCGCCCCGCACCACTGGATGGCCTGCCAGATCGACGGCAGGCCGAACGCCTCGCCGGCGTGGATGGTGAAGTGGAAGTTCTCACGCTGCAGGTACTCGAAGGCATCCAGGTGCCGGGTCGGCGGGTAGCCTGCCTCGGCGCCGGCGATGTCGAAGCCGACCACGCCCTCGTCGCGGTGCAGGACGGCCAGCTCCGCGATCTCCATGGACCGGGCCTGGTGTCGCATGGCCGTCAGCAGGGTGCCGATCCGGATGGGCGAGCCCGCCTGCGCGACCTCCGCGCAGCCCTCCCGGAATCCCGCCAGCACGGCGCCGACCACCTCGTGCAGGTCGAGGTCCCGGACCAGGTGCTGCTCGGGCGCGAACCGCACCTCCGCGTAGACCACGCCGTCCGCGGCCAGGTCCCGCGCGCACTCGTACGCGACGCGGTGCAGCGCGGGCGCGGTCTGCATCACGGCCACCGTGTGCGCGAACGTCTCCAGATAACGCTCCAGCGAACCGGAGTCGGCCGCCTCGATGAACCAGCGGCCCAACTCGGTGGCGTCCGTCGTGGGCAGTTCGTGCCCCGCCTCGGCGGCCAGCTCGATGATGGTTTCCGGCCGCAGTCCGCCGTCCAGATGGTCGTGCAGCAACACCTTGGGGGCCTTGACGATCTCTTCGTAGCCGGGTGACAGCATGAGGCAACCTTATCCGTCCCGGACCGGGGAGGTGTGATGCTCGCCGAGGTGGCGACCTATCTGCGCTGCCCGGTCTGCGGCAGCAACGGCCTGGCGCCGGCCGGCGCCGGTGCGGACGGTGACAGCGTGGTCACGCGACTTCGCTGCCCTCGCGGGCACAGCTTCGACCGGGCCCGGCAGGGCTACGTCGACCTGACCGCCAGGCCAGTGCCGCACGAGGGCGACAGCGCCGAGATGGTGGCGGCCCGGACGGCGTTCCTCGGCGCCGGCCACTACGGGTTCGTGTCGTCCGCGCTGGCCACCCTGGCCGGACCGGCCGACTCGGCCGCGTTGACCCAACCGGCCGAGCCGGCCGCCTTGGGTAGACCGGCCGAATCGGCCGCCGAGGCGCTGCGCGGGCACGGCGGCGAGCCGGCCGGTGGGTCCGGGGTGCCGGCCGGCGCGGGCGGGGTGCCCATCGGTGAAGCCGAACTGATTGTGGACGCGGGCGCGGGCACCGGCGCGCATCTCGCGGCCGTTCTCGACGCCCGACCCGGCGCGCTCGGGCTGGCGCTGGACGTCTCCCGGTACGCGCTGCGCCGGGCCGCGCGGGCGCACCCCCGCGCCGCCGCGGCCCGCTGCGACGTGTGGGCCGGGCTGCCGGTGGCCGACCACACCGCCGCCCTGCTGCTCAACGTCTTCGCCCCCCGCAACGGCGCCGAGTTCGCCCGGGTCCTGCGGCCGGACGGTGCGCTGCTGGTGGTGACCCCGGGCCCCGACCACCTGCGGGAGCTGGTGGACGCGCTGGGCCTGCTGCGCGTCGATCCGTCCAAAGAGGACAGACTGTCGGCGAGCCTCGACCGCTGGTTCGCCCCGGTCGCGTCGACCGTCGTACGGCGCCGGCTGAACCTGGACCACCACGAGATCGAGACCCTGGTCGGCATGGGGCCGAGCGCCTGGCACGCGGGCTCGGCCGACCGCGCGGCGCGCATCGCCGCCCTGCCTTCGCCGGTGGACGTGACCGCCGAGGTACGCGTCGCCCGCTACGCTCCCCTGCGCTGAGCCCCACCGCGCTCCGCCCGGGCCCCGCCACGGGCCACCCCTGCCGCTGAGCCCCCAAGGCCCGACCCCGAGCCCCGCGCCCCGAGCCCGCGGCCGTCGAGACGGTATTGATCTTCCCTGATGTCTAGGTAGGGCTAGCCCCCGGGTCTATTCGGGGGCCGCCCTGATGGTGCCCCGGGGGCCCGCTCCGCGAGGCTGAACTGGCACCGTTGCGGGCCACTCAGCGGCGTTCGGTTCGGCGCCGACGGCCCACCAATCGTCGAAAATCCATCCAAGGGGGCAGCCGCCATGGCGCAGGGATTGGTCGCGCGAGTCGGTAGTTGGTGCTTCAGACGCAAGTGGTCGGTGCTCGGCATCTGGCTGGCCGCCGTCGTCGTCGGGGGCCTCGCGGCCGGCCCGGTCTTCAACGGGCTGACCGGCGACGACGGGCCGAAGTCACTGGAGTCGGTGCGGGCCGGGGCCGTACTCACCGCGGGCAGCGACGATGGCGGCACGATCACCGCCGTCGTCGACCGCGTCGATCCCCGGTCCGGGGCGGTACGCGACGACGTCCGGGCGATCGCCACCGATCTGGCCACCGTGCCCGGGGTGACGAAGGTGGTGACCCCGTACTCCGCGGGCCTGCCGGCGAGCCAGACCGCCGCCCTGACCGCGCGCGACGGGCACGGCCTGCTCATCCAGGTCGGCCTGGCGAAACTGTCCGACGACCGGCTGGGTACCACGGTGGACACGCTGTCCAGCCGCCTGCACGCGCTGTCCGCGACGCTCGCCACCGACGGTCAGCCCGGCGCCGCCGTGTCGGTCGGCGGCGGACCGCTCATCAATGACCAGGCCAACGAGCAGTCCCAGGACGACCTGTCCAAGGCCGAGGAGCTGTCCCTGCCGATCACCCTGGTCATCCTGGTCTTCGTGTTCGGCGGGCTGATAGCCGCGGCGGCCCCGGTGCTCGCCGCGCTGGTGTCGGTGTTCACCGCGATGGCGGTGCTGCTCATCTTCGCCCAGTTCACCAACCTGGACTCCGACGCGGTCACCGTGGTCACCCTGCTCGGCCTGGGCCTGTCCATCGACTACGGGCTGCTGCTGATCGCCCGCTACCGCGAGGAACTGGCCGCCGGGCACGCCCCGCAGGTGGCCGTCGGTCGGGCCTGGGCCACCGCCGGGCGCACCATCCTGTTCTCCGCGCTGACCGTGGCCGCCTCGCTGACCGGCCTGCTGCTGTTCGGCGTCACCGCGCTGTCGGCTCTGGGCGCCGCCGGCATCTCCATCGCACTGGTCGCCATGCTGGTCGCGCTCACCTTCACCGCGGCCGTGCTGGGTATCGCCGGCAAGCGGATCCGTCCCTCCAAGCGGGCCGCGCGCAGGCTGGCCAGGTACGGCGACGCGGCCGAGGTCGGCTTCTTCGCCCGGCTCGCCCGCGTCGTGCAGCGCCGCCCGCTGGTGACCACGTTGGCGGCCGGCGCCGCGCTGATCGCGGCCGGCATCCCGCTGCTGTCCACCACCGTCCACCTCAACGACCTGTCCGGGCTGCCCCGCACGCTGGAGTCGGTGCGAGTGGTCGACATGCTGTCCGACCGGTTCGGGCAGCCACCGGCACCGGCGGTGACGGTGGTCGCCCGCACCGACGCGGCCACGCTGAACGCCTGGGCCAAGCGGTGGAACGGCACCCCCGGAGTCAACCGGGTGGAGCCGGCCCAGCAGGTCGGCCCGAACCTGTCCACAGTGGACATCGATGCGACCGGTGACCCCGAGGGCCCCACCGCGCTGGGCGTGGTGGACCGGGTACGGGCGGACCGGCCGGCGGGCGTGCAGTCCTGGGTGACCGGCGACGCGGCCGTACTCAAGGACATGACGGGCGTGCTGCTCCACCGGCTGCCCCTGGCCATCGGGGTGACCCTGCTCGCCATGGTGCTGCTGCTGTTCGCGATGACCGGTTCGCTGGTGGTGCCGGTCAAGGCGATGGTGATGAACGCCGTCTCACTCGGCGCAACCTTCGGCGTGATGAACGCGGTGTTCGAACACGGCTTCCTGTCCGGAGCACTGCACACACTCACCGTCGGCGGCTTCGACCCGTTCGTCATCGTGACCGTGTTCGCCTTCGCGTTCGGCCTGTCCATGGACTACGAGGTGTTCCTGCTCGGCCGGATCAAGGAGTACGTCGACGGGGGCCTTCCCACCGACGTCGCGGTACGCCGAGGGCTCCAGCACTCCGGCCGGATCATCACCTCGGCGGCGCTGCTCATGGTCGTGGTGTTCAGCTGCTTCGTCACCGGCCGGATCGGCACCGTCCAGCAGATCGGGCTGGGACTCGCGGTGGCGGTGGCCATCGACGCGACGATCGTGCGCTGCGTCATGGTACCCGCGACCATGACGCTGCTGGGCCGGTGGAACTGGTGGGCGCCACGCTGGCTGGCTCGGGTACACGGCCGGATCGGGCTGCGCGAGGCCGCCGGAGAACCGCCATCGGCGCCGCTCCCCGACCGGTCGCCCGAGCCTGCCCTACGTTGACAGGTCGACTTCTTCCCAGCCGGCGGGGTCGTCGTGGAATGGGCCGTGGAACAGCACGGCCCATTCCAGCGCCCACCGGCGCTGGCCGATGGCGTTGGAGTCGATGTACCCGGGCAGCGCGAGGTGCAACTCCTCCGCCCGCAGGTACGACCAGTCCAGGCAGTAGTAGAGGTCCAGGGCGGCGGCCGCGTCGCGCGGATCCCGGGGGGCGGTGAGCACCCGGGCCTGCCAGCTCCGGAACCCCTCGCCGGCCGGCAGGTTCGGCAGCAGGCTGGCGATGTTCTCCGCTCCGGGTGCGGCGGGGTCCAGCCGTCGCACGACGGACAGCAGCCAGCCGAGCGCGGCCAGCGCCTCGGTGTGCAGCGCGAACGAGCGCAGGTCGCCCTCACCCTCGGCGAGGAAACTGAGCTCCGGCGGGGTGGCCTGACCGGTCAGGCCGGCGTCGTCCAGCCAGGCCAGGGCGTCCCGGCCGGGCATGCCGAACGCGCAGGCCAGCACGATGTTGATGATCGCGCAGCGGGCCTCCAGCTCGAGCCGGGAGCGCAGTTCCACCTCGTCGCCGGGCTCCCACACCAGCGGATAGCTCGACGGCGGGACCGGTAGTCCGAGCCGCTCGAGCTCCGCGATGGTGCTGACCCGGATCAGGCCGGGATCTGGTGCGAGGACGCTCATCTGCCTGACGAAACCGTACTCACTCGTCCCGGTGCGCCAGGTCCGGCGCGAACGCGGGCAGGCAGATCGCCACGTACTCGGCGCCCTCGGAAAGCGTCTGGTACCGGATCCACTCACCGGCCCGGCTCACCACCGCCTGGCCGGCGCTCACGTCGATCGCCCCGCCCGCGTGCTCGACCCGCAGCGCGCCGCGCAGTACCAGCGTGTACTCGTCGAAGTCCGGCGTCTGGGCCGGCTCCTGCCAGCCCGCGGGCGCCACCATGTGTGCGATGGACACCGCTTCGGTACCGGAGTTCACCCGGCCCACGTATTCGTCGATGACCTTCCCGCCCGGTACCGGTATCCGCGCTGGCTTCTCGATCAGTTCCGGCATCAGCCGACCCTCTCCATGATGAGTGGCACCAGCGCCGGCGGGGCGCCGGTGATCTCGACCGCTCCGGCCGCCGCCTCCCGTGCCGCCGGGATCCGGTCGGCATCCTCGGCGCGCAGCTCGTACAGCGGGTCGCCGACCCGCACCGGGTCGCCCGGGCGGCGGTGCAGCAGCACCCCGGCCGACGCCGACACACCGTCCTCCTTGCGCGCCCGGCCCGCGCCCAGCAGCCACGCGGCCATCCCGATCAGATACGCATCCACAGTGGACACATAGCCGTCCACTGTGGAACGGACCACCTCGGTCTCCGGCGCGACCGGCAGCGCCGCGTCGGGGTCGCCGCCCTGCGCCCGCACCAGCGAGCGCCACGAATCCATCGCCCGGCCGTCGCGCAGCGCCGCCGCCGGGTCGGCGTCGGGCAGGCCGGCCAGGTCCAGCATCTCCCGGGCCAGGGTGAGGGTCAGCTCGACCACGTCCCTCGGCCCGCCGCCGGCCAGCACCTCGACCGACTCGGCGACCTCGACCGCGTTGCCCACCGCCAGCCCGAGGGGGGTCGACATGCCGGTCAGCAGCGCGACGGTGCGCACGCCGTGCGCGGCGCCCAGCTCCACCATCGTGCGGGCCAGCTCGCGCGCCTGCTCGACGTGGGTCATGAAGGCGCCGGTGCCGACCTTCACGTCCAGCACCAGGGCGCCGGTGCCCTCGGCGATCTTTTTGCTCATGATCGAGCTGGCGATCAGCGGGATCGCCTCGACGGTGCCGGTCACGTCGCGCAGCGCGTACAGCTTGCGATCGGCCGGTGCCAGCCCGGCACCGGCGGCGCAGATGGCCGCCCCTACCCCGGACAGCTGGGCCAGGAATTCGTCGTTGCTCAGCGTGGTCCGGAAGCCAGGGATCGACTCGAGCTTGTCCAGGGTGCCGCCGGTGTGCCCGAGGCCCCGGCCGGACAGCTGCGGTACGGCGGCCCCGCACGCGGCGACCAGCGGGGTCAACGGCAGGGTGATCTTGTCACCCACCCCGCCGGTCGAGTGCTTGTCGACCGTCGGCCGGTCCACCCCGGACAGGTCCAGCCGCTCGCCGCTGGCGATCATCGCGCGCGTCCACCGAGCGATCTCCGGCGGCGTCATGCCGCGCAGCAGGATCGCCATGGCCAGCGCCGACATCTGCTCGTCGGCGACCGCGCCGCGGGTGTACCCGTCCATGATCCAGTCGATCTGCGCGTCGGACAGCACTCCCCCGTCGCGCTTGGCCCGGATCACGTCGATGGCACTGTGCGTCATTCGGTCCCCTCGATGCCCGCCGTCCGGTCCGGCCACTCCGGCAGCTCCGGAGGGGCCTGTCCGCTCCCGGCCCAGTACGTCACGCCGTCGGCGTCCACCACCACGATCCGGCCGGTGCGCGCCCGCGCCCAGCTCAGCGCGCTGCCGATCTCGGGCCAGGTGGGCGCCTCCTCCAGGATCCCGGCCGGCTGCCCGTCGACGCCGGTCGAGCGCTCCCAGTACCCGGTCCACACCCGCTGGCCGCCGACCGAGTCGGCGTGCACGAACACGGTGCCCCGGCCCACGTACTCGCGCAGCCCGGCCGGCACCTGCGGCAGCTCGCGGCGCACCGGCGGCCGGACCCTGGCCAGGTCACCGGCCCCGAAGGCATGTGGCAGCAGCTCGGCCATGGGCAGCGGCTCGGGTACCGCGTCGATCAGGCAGTCCGGGCCGCCCGCCTCCCACAGCACCTGGCGGCAGCGCCCACAGGGCATCAGTGCGACGCCGGCCCCATCCACGCAGGCCAGGGCCACCAGCCGGCCGCCGCCCGAGGCGTGCAGGGCGCTGACCACGCCGCACTCCGCGCACAGCGTGACGCCGTACGCGGCGTTCTCCACGTTGCAGCCGACCACGATCCGGCCGTCGTCGACCAGCCCCGCGGCGCCCACCGGAAAGTTGGAGTACGGGGCGTAGGCGGACTGCATCGTTTCCGTGGCCGCCGCCCGCAGCCCGTCCCAGTCGATATCCATGTGCACTCAGCCCTTAAGGTACGGCTTTCCATCCGCAGCCGGTGCCCGTACCCGCCCCACCAGCCCGGCCACCGCGACGATAGTGGCCGCGTAGGGGAGCATGCTGAGGAACTCCTGCGGAATCGGGCTGCCGATCACGCTCAGCACCTGCGCGAGCGCGGTGGAGAAGCCGAACAGCAGCGCGGCCAGCGTGGCGCCAACCGGGCTCCAGCGGCCGAAGATGAGCGCGGCCAGGGCGATGAAGCCGGTGCCGTTGGTCTGGTTGTTGTTGAAGTTGCCGACGTCGCCGATGGTCAGGTAGGCCCCGCCGATCCCGGCGATCACGCCGGCCAGCAGCACATTGCGGTAGCGGGTCCAGTACACCTTGATGCCCACCGTGTCCGCGGCCGTGGGGTGTTCGCCCACCGCCCGGGTGCGCAGCCCCCACTTGGTGTGGAACAGCGCGACGTGCACCACGATCACCAGCACGATCGCCAGATACAGGAAGAGGTTCCCCTGGAACAGCGCGGGCCCGAGGATCGGGATGCTGGCCAGGCCGGGGATCTGCCAGGTCGGGAAGACCGGGGCGAAGTTGTACTTGTCCTGGTGCGGCGCCATCAGCTGGGTGAACACGAACCCGGTGAAGCCCAGCGCGAACAGGTTCAGCACGACGCCCAGCACCACCTGGTCCACCAGGTACCGGATGGCCAGCACCGCCAGCAGCGCGGAGATGAACACCCCACCCAGCGCCGCGGCGATCAGCCCGGCCCAGGTGGACGAGAAGATCGTGCCGAACAGCGCGCCGGCGAACGCCCCGGTCAGCAGCTGCCCCTCGATGGCCACGTTGATCACGCCCGAGCGCTCGCACAGCACACCGCCGAGCGCCCCGAACACCAACGGCAGGGCCGCCTTCACCGTGCTCTGGGCCAACTGACCCAGCGGCAGGACGGTGCTGTTGTGGCCGCTGGCCACCTGCCAGCACAGGAACGACAGCACCAGGAAGATCAGCGCCAGCCCGGTGAGCAGGGTGAGCAGCCGCGCCGTGCGGGCCGTGACCAGCAGCGCGGCGCCGGCCAGCGCGCACAGCAGGCCAAAGGCGATCGCCCCCGGCTGCGCGGGAATGTCCAGGTGGGCGCCGGTGATGGTCTCGGTGAAGGTGAACCGGGCGTGCCCGTGCCGCTTGGCCAGCGGGCCGAACACCGCCGCGGCCACCACACCGATCACCACGAAGGCCAGCCCGGCCTTGCGGGCCCGGGTCCAGAAGCCCTGCGTCGGGACGGCGGTGCCCGGCGAGCCGTAGACGGTCAGCGTTGCCATGACTACCAGCCCTTCGCCAGGGTCGTCGGGGTACCGCCGGACCGGGCGGCGCGGAGCCGGAAGATCGCCTTCACCAGCGCCGGGGCGGCGATAAAGATCACGATCACCGCCTGCAGGACGACCACCAGGTCGATCGCGACGTGCGAGTAGGACTGCATCCGGTTACCGCCGGCGTGCAGCGCACCGAACAGCAGCGCCGAGGCGACCACTCCCCACGGTTTGCCCCGCCCGAGCAGGGCCACCGTGATGCCGTCGAAGCCGATGTTGGCGGTGACCTGCCCGGTCAGCGAGGACGCGGTGGTGCCCAGCACCTGCATCCCGCCGCCCAGCCCGGCCAGCGCGCCGGAGAGCACCATCACCAGGATGTACGCGCCGCCCACGCTCATCCCGGCGGTGCGCGCGGCCGACGGGTTGGCGCCCACCGCCCGCAGCCGGAAGCCGATCGTCGAGCGCTGCAGCAGCCAGGCCACCCCGAGCGCGACCAGCACGCCGAGCACGATGCCGAGGTGCACCCGCACCACGCTGTGATCGACGCCGGGGATGGTGGGCAGCCTCGCGGTCTTGTCGACGTTCTTGCTGATCGCGTCGGAACGGGTCGGGTCGTGGACGCCCTTCTGCACGATCAGCCAGGTCAGGAACAGGGTCGCCACGTTGTTCAACATGATCGTGACGATCACCTCGTGCGCCCCGGCCCGGGCCTTGAGCGCACCGGCGATGAACGCCCAGAGCGCCCCGCCGAGGGCCGCGCCGACCAGCGCGACGATGAGGTGCAGCGCGTACGGCAGGTGCAGCTCGAAGCCGACCAGCGCGCCGCCGATGGCGCCGAGGATCGCCTGCCCCTGCGCGCCGATGTTGAACAGACCGCCGCGGAACGCCAGCGCGACCGCCAGACCGGTGAACACCAGCGGGGCGGTGTAGGTCAGCGTCTCGGACAGCGGTGCGAACGCCTGGCTCCAGGAGTTGGTGCCGCTGATCGCGCCGCTGAGCGTGGCCGGGTCGAAGACCGAACCCTTGAACAGGTTGGCGTACGCACCGCCGACGACCGACCAGCTGTCGCCGAGCACCGTACCCGGCTCGCTGAAGAAGTACCCGTACTCCGAGGTCAGGTTGGAGTCCGAGATCACGATGAGTATCGCGCCGACCACCAGCGCGATGAACACGGCGAGGACCGTCACGGTCACGGTGTTGGCGCTGAGGATCGAGTCGAGCACGGTGCGCCCGAAGCCCTGCACGCCCTCCGCGGCGGCCCCTGCGGGCTCGGCCCCGCCGGTCGCCCCGGCGGGCCCGGCGGATTCCGCCGGCTCGGCGGTCTCCGCGGGCTCAGTGGACTCCGTTGGCTCGGCCGACTCCGCCGGTTCGGCGGGCTTGTCGGCCTTGTCGGCCTTGTCGGCCGGTGTGCGCTGCGCGGGTACCCCGGACGCGTCCGCGCCGGGCGGCTCGGTCTCGCCGGCGAGGTCCTTGTCCGGCGAGGTACCGCCTCCTGATTCGGTCATCTCACGTGTCTTTCTCGGGCGCGGGTTCGTCCGTGACGCCGGCCATCAGCAGGCCGATCTGTTCGCGCGGCGCGTCCGCGGGCAGCGTCGCCAGCACCTTGCCGCGGTACATGACGGCTATCCGGTCGGCCAGTGCCACCACCTCGTCCAGCTCGCTGGAGACCAGCAGCACCCCGGTCCCCTGGTCGCGCTCGCGGACCACCCTGGCGTGGATGAACTCGGTGGAGCCCACGTCGACGCCCCGGGTCGGCTGCGCCGCCACGAGCAGCCTCAGCGGGCTGGACATCTCCCGGGCGACGATCACCTTCTGCTGGTTTCCGCCGGACAGGGTACCGACCGGCGCGAGGTGCGAGGACGTGCGCACGTCGAACTCGGCGATCCGGTCCCGGGCCGCGCGGTTGATCGCGCTGGGTGACAGGGCGATCCCGGAGGCGTACTGGGGGTCGTCGTACCGGTCGAGGACCAGGTTCTCCGCCACCGAGAACTCCATCACCAGGCCGTCCGCGCTGCGGTCCTCCGGCACGTAGCCGACCCCGGCGCGCAGGATGTCCCTGGTGCGCCGGCCGACCAGCGACAGGCTGCCCTCGCGCGCCGCCGCGCGCCGCCCGCCCGCGTCCCGTCCGGTGCCGGCCCGGCCCGCGTGCAGCATGATCTGTCCGTCCTGTACCGGCCGGAGACCCATGATCGCTTCGATCAGCTCGGTCTGGCCGTTGCCCTGCACGCCGGCGATGCCGAGCACCTCACCGGCGCGTACCTCCAGGTCCACTCCGTCGACCGCGACCTGGCCGCGCTCGTCGAGGACGGTCAGCCCGCCCACGGTCAGCACCGGCTCGCCCGGGTGGGCCTCCTGCTTGTCCACCCGCAGCTTGACCGTGCGGCCGACCATCTGCGCGGCCAGCGAGTCCTCGCTGGCGTCCGGCGTCGCGGTGCCGACCGTGCGACCCCGGCGCACCACCGTGATGCGGTCGGCGATGGCCTTGACCTCTTTGAGCTTGTGGGTGATGAAGACGATGGACTTGCCGGCCGCCTTGAGCGTGCGCATGACCGCCAGCAGTTCGTCGGTCTCCTGCGGAGTCAGCACCGCGGTGGGCTCGTCGAGGATCAGCAGGTCCACGTTGCGGACCAGCGCCTTGACGATCTCCACCCGCTGCTGCACGCCGACGGGCAGGTCCTCGACCGTCGCGTCCGGGTCCACCGGCAGGCCGTACTGCCGGGACACCTCGAGCACCCGCTGCCGGGCGCTACGACGGTTGAGCAGGCCACCGCGCGTGCTCTCCGCGCCGAGCATGATGTTTTCCGCGACCGTGAACACGGGCACCAGCATGAAGTGCTGGTGCACCATGCCGATGCCGGCGTCGATCGCGTCGCCCGGACCGCGGAACCGCTTCGGCTCGCCGTCGACCAATATTTCGCCCTCGTCCGGCTGTAGCAGCCCATACAGGACGTTCATCAGGGTGGACTTGCCCGCACCGTTCTCGCCGAGCAGGGCGTGTATCTCACCGGGCTCCACCACCAGGTTGATCTGATCGTTGGCGACCAGATCACCAAAGCGCTTGGTGATGCCGCGCAGTTCGAGTCTCAGCTCAGATCACCCCTGTCGGAAGATGCGGGCCCCGGGCAGGGGGGACCCTACCTGCGGCAATGTCGGGAACACCAGGGTGGGTCCGTAAGTACGCGGTGCCGCCTCCCGACTCATTAGAGGGGAGGCGGCACCGGACCGGCATCGGCTAGGAGGCCGAAGGTGACGGGACGACGGACGACGACGCGGACGGCACGGCCGACGCCGACGGGGCCACCGACGAGGTGTCCGAGCCGACGGCCGGCGGCACCGGCTCGGCCGGCGAGGTGACCTTCACCGTGCCCGAGATGATGTCCTGCTTCAGCTTGTCGATCTCGGTCTTCAGCTCGGCCGGGACCTTGCTGTCGAAGTCGTGGTACGGGGCCAGCTGCACGCCGTTGTTGGCCAGGGTGCCGATCGAGCCGGTACCGCCCTGCAGGCTGCCCGCCGACGTCGAGGCCAGCGCCGCCTGGGTCGCGTCGGAGACGTTCTTCACGACGGTCGACAGGAACACCGAGCAGTACTGGGCGGCGCTCACGCAGCCGTCCTGGTCGACCCAGATCACGCTGTACTTGCCGCCGGACTGCTGGGCCGCCGCCGCGGTACCGAGGCCGGCGCCACCGGCCACCGGCATGATCACGTCGGCGCCCTGGGCCACGAAGGCGTCGGACAGCGACCGGCCCTTGTTCTGGTCGGTGAAGTCGTTGGTGAACGAGCCGTTCTGCGAGGCGCTGTTCCAGCCCAGCACCTTGACGTTGGCCTTCTTGACCTCGTTGTAGTGCTGCACGCCCTGGACGAAGCCGTCCATGAAGATGGTCACCGGCGGGATCTTGACGCCGCCGTAGGTAGCCACGGTCTTGCTCTTGCTGTACCCGGCGGCCAGGTAACCGGCGAGGTAACCGGCCTGCGCGGTGTCGAACTGGATCGAGTAGACGTTGGCCAGCGGCAGGCTGTCGTCGACGATCGCGAACTTCTGGTCGGGGTTCGCCTTGGCCGCGGCGGAGGTCGCGTCGCCCATCAGCCCGCCGATGGCGACGATGAGGTCACACTTCTGGTTGACGAACTGCGTGAGGTTGGGCTGGTAGTCGGCCTCGGAGGAGGACTGGACGTAGTCCACCTTGATGTTCGAGTTCTTCGAAGCCGCAGCCTGCATGCCCGTCCAGGCCGATGCGTTGAAGGAACGGTCGTTGATGCCGCCCGTATCGGTGACCATGCAGCCATGGGCCGGCTTGCCACTCGCGCTCGCCGCACCGTTGGCGCCGTTGTTCTTCGCTGGAGGCTTGCCGCAGCCGGCGGCAGCGAGCACAAGGCCCCCGACCGCGAGGACTCCGACCAGCCTCATCCCACGCACTGGGCGCAAGACGATCTCCTTCCACATCACACCACCGGGTCACGGCGGTCCCAACTCGACGGGAGCGTACGCCCTTCTCCCGCCGCGTGAACCGTTCCGTTGGCCGTGGTTCATTCGCGTTACTCAGCCGTAACGGAGTCGTGTCTCTAGACGGGCGGTACCCCCCATTTCGGGATGCCTACCCGAAGTCCACGAAAATCACCGCGCATCCGAAACCGGTGGTCACGGTCGCCGCGGCGACCGTACTCGGCCGGGTACCGAGAGTGATCTTGAAGCGTGAACGGAGGACTCCTCCACGCGGTTCGCGCCGACGGCCATGATCGACAATCGCGCTCCGGTCGACGGACCGGGCGTCTCGTGCGACGATCGATCTTCCGGTGCGGGGCGGCCCGGTGACGATCCCGGCCGGCGGATCGATCTGCGGCTGAGGAGTCCACAATGGACAAGTGGTGGCGCGGTGCCGTCATCTATGAGGTATACGTACGCAGCTTCGCCGACGGGAACGGCGACGGCGAGGGCGACCTACCCGGCCTGCGCGCGAAGCTCCCGTACCTGCGCGAACTGGGCATCGACGCGCTCTGGCTGACCCCGTTCTACCCGTCCCCGCTGGCCGACGGCGGCTATGACGTGGCCGACTATCGCGACGTCGACCCGCGCTTCGGCACCCTCGCCGACTTCGACGCGATGCTGGCCGACGCGCACCGGCTGGGCCTTCGGGTCATCGTCGACATCGTGCCCAACCACTCGTCCTCCGCGCACCCGTGGTTCGTCGAGGCACTCGCCTCCCCGCCCAACTCGCCGGCCCGGCAGCGGTACATCTTCAGCGACACCACCAACGACTGGCAGTCGATGTTCGGTGGCTCCGCCTGGTCGCGGGTGCCCGACGGCCAGTATTACCTGCACCTGTTCGACTCCGGGCAACCGGACTTCAACTGGCGCAACCCCGAGGTGCGAGCCGAGTTCGAGTCGGTGCTGCGGTTCTGGCTCGACCGGGGGGTTGACGGATTCCGGATCGACGTGGCGCACGGCATGATCAAGGCCGTCGGCCTGCCGTCGCTGGGCAACCCGCCGGAGGGCGGGACGCACACCGTGCTGCCGTACTACGACCAGGAGGAGGTGCACGACGTGTACCGCGACTGGCGCAAGATCCTCGACTCGTACCCGGGCGACCGGATAGCCGTCGCCGAGGCCTGGGTGACCCCGCCCAGCCGGCTGGCCCGGTACGTGGTCGCCGACGAACTGCACCAGGCGTTCAACTTCGACTTCCTGCAGGCGCCCTGGTCAGCGCCTGACCTGCGGCGCACCATCGACAGCTGCCTGTCCGCCGCCGAGGCGGTCGGCGCCCCCACCACCTGGGTGCTTTCCAACCACGACACGAAGCGGCACGTGACCCGGTACGGCAGCCTCGAACGGGCCCGCGCCGCCACCCTGCTGATGCTGGCGCTGCCCGGCTCGGCATACCTCTATCAGGGCGAGGAGCTCGGCCTGCCCGAGGTGCTCGACCTGCCGGACGAGGCCCGCCAGGACCCGGTGTTCCGCCGCTCGGGCGGCGCGGACAAGGGCCGGGACGGCTGCCGGGTGCCGATCCCGTGGTCGGGCGACCGGCCGCCGTTCGGGTTCAGCGACACCGGAGCGGAGTGGCTGCCCAGCCCGGACCGGTGGGCGCCGCTCACGGCCGCGGCGCAGGACGGCGACCCGTCCTCGACGCTGTCGCTCTACCGCGACGCGCTGCGCCTGCGCCGGTCCGACACGGCGACCGGTCGGCTGACCTGGCACGAATCGCCCGAGACCGTACTCGACTTCGAGCGCCTCGGCGGCCTGCGCTGCGTGGTCAACCTCGGCGACGAGCCGGTACCGCCCCCGGCCGGGTACGGCGCCCCACTGCTGGCCAGCGGGCCGCTGGCGGACGGCCTGCTGCCCACCGACACCGCCGCCTGGTTCACCGCGTCCTGATTGCTCACCGGCGCCCGGAGGCCGCGCGGCGGCCGTCGGGCGCCGGCGAGGGGACGGCGCGGCGGGTGTCGGGCGCCGGCGAGGCGTCCGTCCGTCAGCGGCGACGCGGCGGCTAGTGGGCGCCGGTCAGCCGGGTGGCGATCCGGGCGAAGCCGGCCCGGATCTCGTCCGGGGTCGGCGGCACGGCCCGCACCCCGCCGGAGTCATCGGCACCGGCCAGCTCACCGAGCATTTCGTCGTCCGACTCCCGGACGTCGATCATGTCGTCGTCCTCGTCGGCGTCGACCTCCTCGGCCAGCGCGCGGGCGACCGCTATCTCCTCGCGGATGCGATCCAGCTCGACCAGCGGCAGCAGCGGCTCGACCACCGCCATCAGCTCGTCATCCGCGACGATCTCCTCGGCCATTGCCAGGGCGTGCGGGCGTTCGTACGGCCCGCAGACCACCGGCTCCCACTCCTCCTCATCGGAGAGCGGCCCGAAGGTGATGATCCACGGCATCGACAGCACCGGCGAATCGTCCGGCAGTTCCAGCGTCACTAGGGTTCCCACGGCCATCATCTTCGTCCTCGGTCGCGCGCCGCGCCGCCCGTTCCGCCCCGCGACATGCCGGCGATCTTGCCCAACCGCCGGCCGGGACGCCCTGCTCCGCTCAGTCGGCCGGGCCGTCGGTGGCTCGACCGCCCGGCTCGCGGGCCGGCTCCGGCACCGCCCCGTCGGCTGGGCCGGCCTGGGAGACCACCCTCCCGGCACCCCCGCCCGGCATCTGCCCCGCGCCGGCCGCCTGGCCCGCCCCGGCCGCCGGAGCCTCATCGGCCGCCGGAGCCGCGCCGGCTGCCGTCTCCGGGCCTGCCGCGGCAGCCGCACCGGGCGCCTCGCCTCCGCCGGTCGCCGGGCCCGCGGCGGGCGCCTCGGGTGCCACCTTGCCGCCGCCCAGGTCGACCACCCTGCCGTGCGGGCTGGTCGCCGCGTACGCCGCCCCGAACAGCAGGAGCTGGCCGAACAGGTAGAGGAACACCAGCAGTCCGACCGCCGCGCCGGCCACTTTGTAGGCCGGATTGTTCTCGGTGTGCTGGATGTACAGCCGGCCGGCCGTGGTCAGCGCCGTCAGTCCGAGCCCGACCAGCAGCACCGATGGCACGAGCCGGCGGGGCGACACCCACAGCCGGGGCACCGCGACCAGCAGGGCCGCCGTCATCACCAGGTTCACCAGCACTGTGAGGCCGTCGCCGAGCCAGTGCAGGATGCGCCCGTCCGGCGCCGCCGCGGCCAGGTCCGGAAACAGCCACTGCAGCAGGAGGTGGGCCAGGTCGCGGACGCCCGACGACAGCCAGAGCGCGCCGGCCAACAGCAGGCCGAGCGCCATCATCATGGCCAGGTCGATCACCCGGCGCACCAGCCAGTTGCCGGGCTGCTGCTCCAGGTGCCACATCGCCCGCTGGGACGAGCGCATGCTGTCGATCCAACCGATGCCGGCGAACACCAGCCCGACCAGACCGACCAGAGCGACGGTGTTGCGGGCGCTCTGGATAGCGGTCGGATTGAGGAACGGCAGGTTGTCCACCAGGTACCCGTTGACGGTGCGCAGCACCGCCGGGTTGTTGTTCAGCACGTAGCCCAGCAGCGAGTAGCCCAGCAGACCCACCGCGAACGCGGCGAAGAACCCGTAATACGCGATGGCCGCGGCGAGCCGGGCGCCGAACGTCTGCCCGTACCGGTTGCGGGCCTTCCAGAAGTGGTCGAATCTGGGCGAGCCCGCCCGGGAGCGGCGGATCACGAAGGCGAAGGCCGACTCCAGGCGGGCCAGCGGGTTCACGCAGCGGCCAGCGGGAAGTCCCGCACCGGGCGCCAGCGCCCGTCCGAGCCGTGCACGTAGAGCGTGAAGTGGTCGACGGAGAACCGCGCGGAGAACCCCGCCAGCTTGTCGAAGACCGCGTCCAGCGCCGGCGGCGGCACGTCGTGTGCGACGGTGACGTGCGGGTGGTACGGGAAATGCAGCTCCCGTTCCAGCGGCCCGGCCCGCACCGCGTCGGCCAGCCGCTCGAACTCGCTGATCCCGACCGCGATCGCGACGAACACCACCTCGGTCACCGGCCGGAACGTGCCGGTGCCGCGCAGCCACACCGGGAACGCGGAGTGCTCCGCGGCCACCCCGGCGAGATGCCGCTCGATCTCCGGCAACACCGACGAGTCGACGTCGGTCGGGCCCAGCAGCGTCACGTGCGCCGGGATCAGCGCGGCCAGCGGGTCCCCGGACTCCGACCGGGACCGGTCCAGCTGCCCGCCCCATGGCTCGGGAATGCCGGTCGCCACGCCCACCCGCAGCGTCCCATCCAACGCAGCGCTCTCCTCACGGGAAGCTACGCGCCGGTCGCCGGCGCGAGGAATCCGATCCGCTGATACACGGTACGCAGCGTGGTGGCGGAGATGGAACGAGCCTTTTCGGCACCGACCGCTAGCAGCTTGTCCAATTGCGCTAGATCGCCCAGGTATGTCGCCGTGCGCTCCTGGATTGGCCGGACGAACTCCACCACGACCTCGGCGAGATCCTTCTTCAGGTCGCCGTAACCCCGGCCCTCGTACTCCGCCTCGAGATCGGAGACGGACCGCCCGGCCAGCGCCGAGTAGATGCCCAGCAGGTTGGAGATGCCGGGCTTGTTCTCCGGGTCGAACCGGATCTCGCGACCGGTGTCGGTCACCGCCGAACGGATCTTCTTGGCCGACCGGGCCGGGTCCTCCAGCAGGTCGATGATGCCCGCCGGCGACGAGGACGACTTGGACATCTTCGCGGTCGGGTCCTGCAGGTCGGTGATCTTCGCGGTCTCCTTGACGATGTACGCGGCCGGGACCGTGAACGTCGCGCCGAACTGGCCGTTGAACCGCTGGGCCAGGTCGCGGGTCAGCTCCAGGTGCTGGCGCTGATCCTCGCCGACCGGCACCTGGTCCGCCTGGTACAGCAGGATGTCCGCGGCCTGCAGGACCGGGTACGTGAACAGGCCGACGCTGGCCCGCTCGGCGCCCTGGCGGCTCGACTTGTCCTTGAACTGGGTCATTCGGGACGCCTCACCGAACCCGGTGATGCACCCCATCACCCAGGCCAGCTGGGCGTGCTCCGGCACGTGCGACTGGACGAACAGCGTGCACCGGTCCGGGTCCAGGCCGACGGCCAGCAGCTGGGCCGCGCTGATCCGAGTACGCTTACGCAGAGTCTCTGGATCATGACCGGCGGTGATCGCATGCAGATCGACCACGCAGTAGAAGGCGTCGTGCGTCTCCTGCATGGCCACCCAGTTGCGCACCGCCCCCAGGTAATTGCCCAGGTGGAAGGAGTCCGCGGTGGGCTGGATCCCGGACAGGACCCGTGGCTTGGCAGCGCTGTCAGGCATGCGCGTCATTCTCGCAGGTGCAACCTGGCGGCCTCGGCAGCGGTCGGAGATGATGACCGAAGCGTGGGAGGGGCCGCCATGCCAGACGAGCTCGAAGCGCGGGAAGCGGTACGGCAGGCCTATCAGGCCTTCTACCGACGGCTGGTGGCTGCCCTCTACGCGCTGACCGGCGACTTCGCCGATGCTCAGGATCTGGTGCAGGAGGCGTACGCCCGGGCGCTGGCCCGGCCCAAGGTCTTCCTGGACGTCGCCGACCCCGAGGCGTGGCTGCGCACGGTCGCGGTCAACCTGGCCCGCACCCGCTGGCGGCGCCGCCGGCTGTTCGACACCCTGGTCCGCACCGGCCGGGTCACCCGCACCCCGGAGAGCGTTCCGGGGGCCGATCCGAACCGGGTGGCGCTGGTCGCCGCCCTGCAGCGACTGTCCCGGCCGACCCGGGAGGCCATCGTCCTGCATCACCTCGCGGACATGTCGGTGTACGAGGTGGCCGAGGCGCTCGGCGTGCCGGTCGGCACCGTCAAGGCCCGCCTGTCGCGCGGCCGCGCCGTGCTCGCCAGCCTGCTCAGCGACCGCGCGGACGAATCGGGCGAGGCCGCGAGGGAAGCGGCCGGCGCCCAGCCGCTCCACGGTGCCCAGCCGCTCCACGGTGCCCAGCCCAGTGGCGCCCAGCCGCCCACTGGCGCGCAGGCTCCCCCCGGCCCCCGGCCCCCGGCCGTCGTTCGGGACGACGGCGCCATCCCCGTCGGCCGCGAGGGCTCGAGCGCCGCGCTCGGCGACGCGAAACCCCCCGCCCGGCGGCCCTCCCGCGGGTCGGCGGCGGGCCTGCGGCGCGCGACCCCCGCCGCCGAGTCCGGCCGAGTCGTGGCCGAGGCGAGCACTCCCCACGCTTCTCCAGGAGACTGGAGGATCGAGAACAGCCATGGCTGAGCTGGACTTCAACCGCCTGCGCGCCGAGATCGAGGCAGCCACCATGCTGCCCGAATTCGACCAGGTCGCGCGGCGGGCCCGCCGGCTGCGCGCCCGGGGGTTGCTGGCCACGGCCTCCGCGGTGCTGGTGGTGCTGGCGCTGCTGACGCCGGCCGGGGTGCTCGCCGCGCGCAACCGGGGAACAAACACCATGCTCGGGCCGGTCTCCGACCCGTACCTGCCCGCGCCCGGCCCGGTCGGCCCGACCAGCCCGTCGCCGTCGCCGCGCGGGGTGGCGCCCCAGGCCACCATCGTGGCGGCCGACGGCGCCGATATCGATCATGTCTACGCACTGGTCGACGTGTGCCGCGGGAGCTCGTGCGACCTGCAGCTGACCCACTTGCAGGTCTCCTCGCCGGTCACCCCGACCGGCCCGGCCAAGATCGGTCTTCTCCGTTCCCGCCCGACCGACCCGCTGACCGGGTTCCGCCTGGAGGCGCTGAGCAACAGCTGCCTGGTGATCAGCGCCATGCCGGCCAGCGGTGGCCGCAAGTACCAGCGGATCGACCTCGGCAACCTGACCGACGATCCCCGTCCGGGCAGCGCCGAGATCGGCGACCGGATCGGGGTGGTCGACAACACCGGCACCCTGTGGGCGACCGACGCACGCACCAACATGCTGCGCTCGCTCCCCCAGCAGCCGCCGATCGGCCAGCTCAACGTCGCCTCGGTGGCACCCGCGAACGGGTTGTGGGTCACCGGTACCGACCCGGTGACCGGGGACCTAGCGGTGTCGGTGAGCCGGGACGCGGGCCACCACTGGACCACCTCGCGGCTGCCCGTCATGGCCGGCGCCAACCTGCCGGTGTTGGCGACCTACCAGGGGCAGGTCGCGTACCTGTTGGCCCGTGCCGTCGACCGGAACTTCGCGCTGTTCCGGACCCTGGATGGCGGGATGTCCTGGCAGCACCTGGACACCGAGCTGCCCTGGCCGGTGCAGACCGACACCGGGGCCGGGTACGGGCTGATCGTGCGGCCGGACGGCTCGCTGCTGGCCTGGCTCGCCACCGACCCCGGGCCGAGCTACGCGCAGAGCACCGACCGGGGCCTGAGCTTCAGCAACGCCACCGGCCCGGACGGCCCGGTGATCGCGGTCTCCAACGGGTACGTGTCGCTGGGGTCCGCGCCCAGGGTGTCCTCGGACGGGTCGAACTGGGTGAGCGCGACCGCGCCGACCCTGCCCACGTCGTGACGCCCGGGCTAGCGGGCCCCCGCCAGCAGCGCCACCCGAGCCACCCGCCGGCCCTCCATGGCCGCCACCACCAGCCGGCAGGACTCCAGTCGCACCTCGTCCCCCACCTCCGGCAGCCGGCCCAGCCGGGCCATCACCAACCCGCCGACCGTCTCGTACGGGCCGACCGGCAGCTCGATCCCGGTGCGCTCGGCGAAGTCGGCGAGGTTGAGCCGGCCGTCCACCTCGGCCGGCGCCGTGCCGTCGTCGGGTACCGGGTCGGGCGCCAGGTCGTACTCGTCGGTGATCTCGCCGATCAGCTCCTCGATCAGGTCCTCCAGCGTCACGATGCCGGCCGTGCCGCCGTACTCGTCGACCACCACCGCGAGTTGGTGCCCCTCGCGGCGCATCTCGGACAGCGCCGGCAGCACCCGCTTGCCGGCCGGCAGCCGCTTGATCTCCCGGGTCAGGTCGCCGACCGTGCCGGTGTCGTCCAGGTCCGTCCGGATGAGCAGGTCGCGCAGGTGTACGAAGCCGACCACGTCGTCGTGCGAGCCGTCGATGACCGGGAACCGGGAGTACCGGGCGGACCGGATGATGGAGCCGGCGACCGGCAGCGGCAGGGCGGCGTCGAGGAACACCACGTCGGTGCGCGGCACCATGACCTCGCGCACGTGCCGGCTACCGGAAGCGAGCACCTCGTCGATGATCCGGCGCTCCTCACCGTCGATCACCTGGTTGGCCGCCACCAGGTCGCGCAGCGCGGACTCGTTGATCGATCCCCGGCCGCTCGCGGGCCCGGGGCCGAACAACCGGATCAACGCCGCGGCGAGCCGTAGCGCGAGGCCGCCACCCGCCGAGCGCCCACCCGCCGAGCGCCCGCCCGCCGGGCCACCGTCCGCCGGGCCGCCACCCGGCCGGCCGTCCCGAATACGAGAGACCGACTGCCTCCCGGCCTTGCGCATTGGCGCAGTCTATCCAGAGAAGCTATGAATTACCTCGCACAGGACGACGATTGCTCCCAAGATTTGTGTTTGAAAGTGTTGAGTTCTGAGGGAAAATTAGGCAAGATTGATTCGAAGCCCCGGCGAAGGAGATCAGGGAGGTCTGGTGCTCGCACAGCAACGACAGGCGTCCATCCTCGACCGCGTCCGCCGGCACGGTGGCGCGCGGGTCGCCGACCTGGTCCGGGTGCTCGGCGTCTCGGACATGACGATCCGGCGGGACATCGAGGTGCTGGCCGACCGCGGCCTGGTCGCCAAGGTCCACGGCGGCGCCGTGGCCGTTGACGGCGCCACCGACGAGCCTGGTTACGCGGCAAAGGCAGAGCAGCAGCGGGCCGAGAAGATGGCCATCGCGCGCGCCGCCGCCGCACTGGCCAAGCCCGGCAGCGCGATCGGCGTCTCCGCCGGCACCACGACCGCGGCGCTGGCCTGGGAGCTCATCGACGTGGCCGAGCTCACGGTGGTGACCAACTCGATCCCGGTGGCCGACGTCTTCTACCACCACGGCCGGTCAGACCAGACGGTGGTGCTCACCGGGGGCACGCGCACCCCGTCCGACGCACTGGTCGGCCCGGTCGCCCAGGAGGCGGCCGCCCGGATCAACCTGGACCTGCTCTTTCTCGGCGTGCACGGGATGAGCGGACGAGCCGGCTTCACCACGCCAAACCTGTCCGAGGCCGACACCAACCGTTCCCTGGTGGCCGCCGCGCGGCGGTTGGTGGTGCTCGCCGACCACACCAAATGGGACTTGATCGGCATCGCCACCATCGCGGCCCTGGCGGACGCGCACGTCCTGGTTACCGACTCGGGCCTGCCCGAGCAGGCGCGCGCCGAGCTGGCCGGACAGGTCGGTGAGTTGATCATTGCTGGGGATGAACACGGGGACGCGGAGGAACCGATCACATGAAGAAAACGCTCATTCAGCTCGCCGACGGACGAGAGCTGATGTATTTCGACGAGCGCGATGACGCCGTCCGTTCCGAGATCGACCGGCGCGAACTGCCGCCGCCACCGCCGCCCTCGGAGCTGCGGTACGACCCGCTGGTCGACGAGTGGGTGGCGATCGCCGCCCACCGGCAGACCCGCACGTACCTGCCGCCGTCGGACGAGTGCCCGCTGGACCCGTCGAGCCCCGAGCGCAGCACCGAGATCCCGGCCTACGACTACGACGTGGCGGTGTTCGAAAACCGCTTCCCATCGTTCAGCCACCGGCCGCCGATCGCCCCGCCGGTCGCGCCGACCCCGATGTCCCCGGTTCGGGTGGGCGCCGGGCGGTGCGAGGTCGTCTGCTTCACCTCGGACCACAACGCCTCGTTCGCGTCGCTGTCGCCGCAGCGGGTCCGGACCGTGTTGGCCGCCTTGGCCGACCGCACCGCCGAGCTGTCCGCCATGCCCGGGATCGAGCAGGTGTTCTGCTTCGAAAACCGGGGCGAGGAGATCGGCGTTACGCTGCGCCACCCGCACGGCCAGATCTACGCGTACCCGTTCGTGCCGCCGCACACCAGCAGGATGCTGGCCGCCGCCCGCCGCCACCGGGAGCGGACCGGCCGGCTGCTGTTCGCCGACGTGCTCGAGGCCGAGCGCGCCGCCGGGGTCCGAGTGGTGGCCGCCAACGAGCACTGGACGGCCTATGTGCCGGCCGCCGCCCGGTGGCCCTTCGAGGTGCACGTGGCGCCGCATCGGCACGTGCTCGACCTGACCGACCTGACCGACGAGGAGTCGGCCGCGTTCGGCCCGGTGTACCTCGACGTGCTGCGCCGGTGCGACGCGCTGTTCGACGGCCCGCTGCCCTACATCGCCGCCTGGCACCAGGCCCCCGCGCGGCATCCCGACCGGGAACTCGCCTATCTTCACCTTCAACTCACCAGCGTCCGTCGGGCCGCCGGCAAGCTGAAGTACCTGGCCGGCTCGGAGTCGGCGATGGGCGTGTTCATCAATGACGTGCGGCCGGAAGAGGCGGCGCGGATGCTCAGGGAGGCTCAGGCGTGAAGCTGCTCGTGGCCGGCGGCGCCGGATACATCGGCGGGGTCGTCACCCGGTTGCTGCTCGATGCCGGGCACGAGGTGGTCGTGCTGGACGACCTGTCGACCGGGCGCCGGGACAGCGTCCCCGACGGGGTGCGGTTCGTCCAGGGCCGGGTACACGACGTGGCCGCCGAGGTGCTCGATTCCTCCTTCGACGGCGTGCTGCACTTCGCGGCGTTCATCGAGGCCGGCGAGTCGGTCAAGCACCCGGAGAAATACTGGGAGAACAACCTGGTCGGCTCGCTGCGCCTGCTGGACGCCATGCGCTCGGCCGGGGTGCGCAAGATCGTGTTCTCCTCCACCGCCGGCGTGTACGGCGACCCGGACCAGCTGCCCATCGTGGAGACCGCAGCCGCCCGGCCGCCGAACCCGTACGGCGCCTCGAAGCTGGCCGTCGACCTGGCGCTGTCGGGCGAGGCCACCGCGTACGGGATCGCCGCGGTGTCCCTGCGGTATTTCAATGTGGCCGGCGCGCACCGGTGCCCCGACGGCACCATGGTGGGCGAGCGACACGACCCGGAAAGCCACCTGATCCCCATCGCGCTACAGGTCGCGGCCGGCAAGCGGGACGGCCTCCAGCTGTACGGCGGCGACTACCCGACCCCGGACGGCACCTGCCTGCGCGACTACATCCACATCACGGACCTGGCCCGCGCACACCTGCTCGCACTGTCCACCATGGACTGTGACGCCGATCCGGCCACCGGCCGGCTCACCGTGCCACGCGAATCGGCCACCGGCGGGCATCGCATCTACAACCTCGGCAGCGGCACGGGCTTCTCCAACCGCGAGGTGGTCGAGGTGACGCGGTCGGTGACCGGGCGACCGGTGCCGTTCGAGATCGCGCCGCGCCGTGCCGGCGACCCGGCCTCCCTGGTCGCCTCGTCCGAAAAGGCCCGCGTCGAGCTGGGCTGGGTACCCCAGCGGCCGAGCCTGCCCGACATCGTCTCCGACGCCTGGGAGTTCTACCGCCGTGAGCTTCACTGACATCTTTGGCCAGGCACCCACCGGAGTCTGGTCGGCCCCCGGCCGGGTCAACCTGATCGGCGAGCACACCGACTACAACGAGGGCTTCGTGCTGCCCTTCGCGCTGCCGCTCCGCACGACCGTGGAGGCGTCCGCACCGGACAGTCCGCTGTGGACGGTGTGGTCCGAGCAGACCGGCGAGACGGTCAGCTTCGGCCCTGACGACCTGGCTCCCGGCCGGGTCGGCGGCTGGGCCGGCTACGTGGCCGGAGTCGTCTGGTCGCTGCGGCAGTCCGGTCTCGACGTGGGCGGCGCACGGTTCGCGGTGAGCTCGGACGTGCCGGTCGGCTCCGGCCTATCCTCCTCGGCCGCCCTGGAGTGTGCGGTGCTCACCGCGCTGGTCGACCTCGGCGGGCTGGACCTGCCGGCAGCGAAGCGCCCGACGGTGGCACAGGCCGCCGAGAACGGGTACGTCGGCGTGCCGACCGGCATCATGGACCAGTCCGCCTCGACGCTGTGCCGGGCCGGGCACGCGCTGTTCCTGGACTGCCGAACGCTTGCCGTCGAACACATCCCGTTCGACCTCACCGCCGACGGCCTGTCCATCCTGGTCGTCGACAGCAAGGCGCCGCACCGGCACACCGACAACGAGTACGCGGTGCGGCGCGAGACCTGCGAACGGGCCGCCGCCGCGCTCGGCCTGCCCGCGCTGCGTGACGTGACCGACCTCGACGCCGCCCTCGCCGCGCTGCCCGACGAGGTGATGCGCCGGCGGGTCCGGCACGTGGTAACCGAGGACCAGCGGGTACTGGACACCGTGGCGCTGCTGCGGACCGGCAAGGTACGCGAGATCGGGCCGCTGCTGACCGCCTCGCACGCGTCCATGCGCGACGACTACGAGATCACGGTGCCCGAGGTGGACATCGCGGTCGAGGCGGCCCTGGCCGCCGGGGCGCACGGCGCCCGGATGACCGGGGGTGGCTTCGGCGGCTGCGTGCTGGCGCTGGTCGACGCGGCGGCCGCCGATGCCGTCGGCACCGCGGTCGCGGAGGCATTCGCGGCCAACGGGTTCACCGCCCCGGCCTGGTTCGTGGCGGTGGCCAGCGAGGGAGCCCACCGCCAGTCCTGACCGAGCGCCCGGGCGGCGGCGTCAGCGCAGCCGCCCGGGCCGGACTCGCTCAGGAAGCGTCGACGATCATCCCCGCGCCGACCGTGCGGTTGGTCGTCTCGTCGATGACGATGAGACCGCCGGTGGTGCGGTTACGCCGGTAGTCGTCGGCAAGCAGCGGCACGGTGGTGCGCAGCTTCACCCGGCCGATCTCGTTGAGCGACAGGCCGTTGGCCGCGTGGTCCCGGTGCAGCGTGTTGACGTCGAGCCGGTAGTGCAGGTCGCGCACGACCGCGCGGGCGGAGCGGGTGGTGTGCTTGATGGCGTACTTGCCGCCGACCGCCATCGGCCGGGTCTCGTCCATCCAGCAGATCATCGCCTCGATGTCCTGGGCGGCCGACGGCTGGTTGTTCGGGCGGCAGATCAGGTCGCCGCGCGAGACATCCAGCTCGTCCTCGAGCCGGATGGTCACCGACATCGGCGGGTACGCCACGTCCACCGGCCCGTCGGCGGTGTCGATGCCCGCGATCCGGGTGGTGAAGCCGGACGGCAGCACCATCACCTCGTCGCCGGGCTTGAGTACGCCCGAGGCCACCTGCCCGGCGTACCCGCGGTAGTCCTGCACCACCGTCGACTGTGGACGGATGACGAACTGCACCGGGAACCGCACGTCCACCAGGTTGCGGTCGGACGCGATGTGCACATGCTCCAGGTGGTGCAGCAGGGACGGCCCGTCGTACCACGGCATGTTGTCCGACCGGGTCACGATGTTGTCGCCGTGCAGGGCGGAGATGGGGATGACAGTCAGGTCCGGCGCCTCCAGCTTCATGGCGAAGCAGGAGAAGTCGTCGGCGATCTTCTCGAACACCTCTTGCGAGTAATCGACGAGGTCCATCTTGTTCACGCACAGCACCATGTGCGGCACGCGCAGCAGCGAGCACAGGAACGCGTGCCGCCGCGACTGCTCGACCATGCCCTTGCGCGCGTCCACCAGGATCAGCGCCAGGTCGGCGGTCGACGCACCGGTCACCATGTTGCGGGTGTACTGGATGTGCCCCGGGGTGTCGGCGATGATGAACTTGCGCCGCGGGGTGGCGAAGTAGCGGTACGCCACGTCGATCGTGATGCCCTGCTCCCGCTCGGCGCGCAGGCCGTCGGTCAGCAGCGCCAGGTTGGTGTATTCGTCACCGCGCGAGCGCGAGGTCGCCTCGACGGCCTCCAGCTGATCGGTGAAAATCGCCTTCGAGTCGTACAGCAGCCGCCCGATCAGCGTCGACTTGCCGTCGTCAACCGAGCCCGCGGTGGCGAACCGCAACAGGTCCATGCCACGTCCCGCATCCATCAGAAGTACCCCTCGCGCTTGCGATCCTCCATCGCGGCCTCGGAGACCCTGTCGTCCCCGCGGGTCGCGCCCCGCTCGGTGATCCGGGTGGCGGCCACCTCGTCGATCACTTTCTCGATGACGTCCGCGTCGGACCTCACCGCGGCGGTACACGACGCGTCCCCGACCGTGCGGTAGCGCACTCGCTCCACAAAGGACGTCTCGCCCTCGCGCATCGGCAGGAACTCGTTGACCGCGTAGAGCATTCCGTCGCGGTCGACCACCTCGCGCTCGTGCGCGTAGTAGATATCCGGCAGCGCCAGCTTCTCCCTGGCGATGTAGTGCCAGATGTCCAGCTCGGTCCAGTTCGACAGCGGGAACACCCGGATCGACTCACCGGGGTGCACCCGCCCGTTGTAGAGCGACCACAGCTCCGGCCGCTGGTTCTTCGGGTCCCACTGGCCGAAGTCGTCCCGGAAGCTGAACACCCGCTCCTTGGCGCGCGCCTTCTCCTCGTCCCGCCGGGCGCCACCGAACAGGGCGTCGAACCGGTACTTCTCGACGGCGGCCAGCAGCACCGGGGTCTGGATGCGGTTACGCGTCCCGTCCGGCGCCTGGCGCACCAGCCCGGCGTCGATGGCCTCCTGCACCGACGCGACGGTCAGCTGCACGCCGAGTTCGGCGACCCGGCGATCCCGGAACTCCAGGACCTCCGGGAAGTTGTGCCCGGTGTCCACGTGCATCACCGGGAACGGGATGCGGGCCGGCGCGAACGCCTTCTCCGCCAAGCGGAGCATCACGATGGAGTCCTTGCCGCCGGAGAAGAGCAGCACTGGGCGCTCGAACTCGGCCATCACCTCACGCATCACGAAGATGCTCTCGGACTCCAGGGCGTCGAGGTGGGAGACGCGGTATGCGGCTGGCTGATTCATTGGGGCGACCTCAGGGCGGCGAGCAGTCGGGAAGCCAAATCTTTACGGCAAACCACAAGATCGGGGAGTTTGGGATCGGCCTGGTTGTATTCCAGCGCAGACCCGTCGATTCTGGAAGCGTGCAGCCCCGTGGCGGTGGCCACAGCCACGGGCGCGGCGGAGTCCCACTCGTACTGTCCGCCCGCGTGCACGTAGGCGTCGACGTCGCCGGTCACCACAGCGATGATCTTCGCACCCGCGGAGCCCATCGGCACGATGGTGGCCCCCAGTTCGTCCGCTACCCGCTGCAGCACCGCGGGCGGCCGGGTGCGGCTGGCGGCGATCCGAAGCCGGCCGGTGCCCGACCCGTCCGGCCCCTCGCCGGTGCCGCTGGGGCCCGCCTGCGCGGCCGAGGCGGACATCGGCGGGTACCCGGGCGGGAAGTCCGTGCCGAAGACGCGATGCTGGGCCGGAAGCGCCACGGCGGCGGCGGAGAGCCGGGACGGCGCGGCCGATCCGCGCGACCACAGTCCGATGTGGACGGCCCAGTCCACGCGGCCGGGCTCACCGAACTCCCGCGTGCCGTCCAGCGGGTCGACTATCCACACGCGCTCGGCGTCCAGCCGCGCCGGGTCGTCGCGCACGCCCTCCTCGGAGAGCACCTCGTCCCCCGGACGCCAACGGGCGAGCATGGCGGTGATCAGGTCATGTGACTGCTTGTCGCCGGCCGCCCGCAGTGCGTCGGGGTCGTCCCGGTACCGCTCGTCGGCCCGCAACTCCATCAGCGCCTGACCGGCCTGCTCGGCCAGCCATCGGGCGAACGCGCCATCCACGGCGGGTGGCATGTCAGTACCGTTCCGAGCTTCGGCGCGCCCTGGTCAAGGCAACCTCCTCAAACGCCGGCGCGGGGCTCCCGCGCCGGTCCGCATCAAGGGTACGTTGGCTGATCGCCGCCCTACCCGTTGTGAGACGCGGCACAACCGTACGGCCCGCCGCAGCACGAGCTTCGGGCATATTAGCTGGTCAGCCGGCATGATATGCGTTCTGCGCCGGCTCCAGTCCGGACTTTATGATCATCTCGATCGCGTCCGCGGCCCGATCGATCAGGAAGTCGAGCTCCTTGCGCTCCGTGGCGGTGAAGTCGCGCAGGACGTAGTCGGCCGGATCCTGGCGGCCAGGCGGGCGGCCGATGCCGAACCGCACCCGGTAGAACTCCTTGCTGCCCAACGACTTCGCCATGGAGCGCAGCCCGTTGTGGCCGCCCTCGCCACCACCGCGCTTGAGCCGCAGTTCCCCGAACGGGATGTCCAGCTCGTCGTGCGCCGCGATGATCCGCTCGACCGGCACCTTGTAGAACTGGCTCAGCCACGCGCTCGGGCCGCCGGAAAGATTCATGTACGTCATAGGCTTGGCCAGTACCAGCCGGGGCGCCGACTCCCCCACGCCGAGCCTGGCCTCGGCGACGTCTGCCGCCGCCTTGCGTTGCCGACCGAACCGGGCGCCGGTCCGTTCCGCGATCAGATCAACGATCATGAAGCCGGCGTTGTGCCGGTTCTTCGCGTACTCGGATCCAGGGTTACCCAGCCCGACCACCAGCCACGGCTCCGACACTGCACCCCTTCTCAACCGCCGAGCAGCGGGCCCATCCGACCCCCGCGGCGGAAGGTCCGCCGGCGAGCCAGCCGGCGGCCCCACGTACCACCGGAGCGCCGGCCCGGACGGGCGGCGCTCCGGGACACTAAGCTCAGGCGGCCTGGCCCTCGCCCGCGGCGACCTCAGCGGCCTCCTCGCTCGGCGCGGCGCCACCCTCGGCCGCCATCTGCTCGGCGGTCGGCGAGGCGGCCACCACGACCACCACGACGTCCGGCTCGGCGGCCAGCTCGACGCCCTCGGGAAGCTTGACCTGACCGGCGGTCACGTGCGAGCCGGCGCCGAGGCCCTCGATCGAGGCGTCCACGTGATCCGGCAGCCGGGTGGCGTCCGCGATCACGGACAGCGTCTCGTGCTCCTGCATGACCAGGGTGTCCCGCGCCGCCTCGCCGACCAGAACCACCGGCACGTCCACGGTGACCCGCTCGCCCCGGCGCACGATCAGCAGATCGACGTGCTCGAACGTGTCCTTCACCGGGTCACGCTGGATCGCCTTGGGCAGCGCCAGGGTGGCGGTGCCGTCCGGCAGCGCGATGTCGAAGACCTGGGTCATGCCGCCGTGACGGATCGCCGCGGCCAGGTCACGGGCGGGCAGCGCGATGTGCTTGGGCTTCTCGCCGTGGCCGTACAGCACGGCGGGCACCTTACCGGCCCGACGGGTACGCCGGGCACCACCCTTGCCGAACTCGGTGCGGGGCTCGGCGCTGATACGGACCTCGGACACGGGAGTACACCTTCCGTCTAAGCTCTGGTACTAAGGCTCTGATACTGAAGTCGATCGCGGCGCTCGGGCGAGAGTGCGGGCACGGGGCATGGGCCCAGAGCACCGCGTCGATCACGGCGCCTCAGCCGGCCGCATAAGCGGCCCGTGGGGCACCCTCGCCGTGGCAACCGTGCCAGCTTACCCGAGTGCCCCTCACTGCCCGTGCGCGACCCCCGGATCGATGCGCGGATCGTGGAACCCGACGCACCGGGCACGCGGCACCCGGCACGCACCAGCCTGCCGGGGGGCGTCAAGGGCCCCCGCCGGCGGGCTGGGTCAGGAAAGGCCGCCGAACAGCGTGGTGACCGAGCCGTCGTCGAACACCTCGCGGATGGCGCGGGCGATGAGCGGGGCGATCGACAGAACCGTGATCTTGTCCAGGCGCTTCTCCGGCGGCAGCGGCAGCGTGTTGGTGACCACCACCTCGCTGATCCGGCTGTTTTTCAGCTTCTCGGTGGCCGGGTCGGACAGCACCGCGTGGGTGGCCGCGACCACCACGTCCGCCGCGCCGCTCTCGAACAGAATGTCCGCCGCCTTGGTGATCGTCCCACCGGTGTCGATCATGTCGTCCACGATCAGGCAGACCCGGCCCTCGACGTCGCCGACCACCCGGTTGGCGACCACGTGGTTGGGCTTCAGCGGGTCGCGGGTCTTGTGGATGAACGCCAGCGGGCAGCCGCCCAGCCGGTCGGTCCACCGCTCCGCCACCCGTACCCGGCCCGAGTCGGGTGCCACCACGGTGATCGGGCGGCCGGCGAACCGGCCCTCGACGTAGCCGGCCAGGATGTCCATCGCGAACAGGTGGTCCACCGGCCCGTCGAAGAAGCCCTGGATCTGGGCGGTATGCAGGTCGACGGTGAGGATCCGGTTGGCGCCGGCGGTCTTGTACAGGTCGGACATCAGCCGGGCCGAGATCGGCTCCCGGCCGCGGTGCTTCTTGTCCTGCCGCGCGTACGGGTAGAACGGCAGGACGACTGTGATCCGCTTGGCCGAACCCCGCTTCAGCGCGTCCACCATGATCAGTGATTCGACCAGCCACTCGTTGACCGGCTGGGACATCGACTGCACCATGAACGCGTCGGAACCGCGCACCGACTCCCGGTACCGGATGAAGATCTCACCGTTGGCGAAGTCGTACGCGTCAGTGGGCGTCGGCGGTACCCCGAGCACCTTACCGATCTCGTCTGCCAGCTCGGGAAACGCCCGACCGGAGAAGAGCATCAGAGTCTTACGGTTCTCCGCCGTGATACTGCCCATCGGCTCGCTCCCTGTGGGTCGGTCGGTGGTAGGGCGCCTGCCGGCCACGACCATTCCATCCGCGACCCCGGCCGGCCTCGGTGGCGCTACCCGACCAGCCTATTCGGTCTCGGTATCGGCCGCCGCCTCCGGGGTGTCCGCGGCGCGCAGCGCGCGCTGCGCCGCCTCCGCCGCCGGCGTCCCGGGTCGGTGACTTTCCGTCCAGCCCTCGAAAATCCGCTGCGGTCCGTTCGACACCGCGAGGCTGCCCGGGGGCACGTCACGGCGCACAACGGTACCCGCGCCCGTGTAGGCGCCGTCGCCGACCTCGACCGGCGCCACGAACATGTTGTCCGCGCCGGTGCGTGCGTAGTCACCGATGACCGTGCGGTGCTTGTCGACCCCGTCGTAGTTGACGGTCACCGAGGCCGCGCCGATGTTGGTGTGCTCGCCGATCGTGGCGTCCCCGATGTAGCTGAGGTGCGGGACCTTGCTCCCGCTACCGATGTCGGCGTTCTTCACCTCGACGAAGGTGCCGATCTTGCCCTTGCGCCCCAGGACCGTACCCGCGCGCAGGTAGGCGAACGGGCCGACCGAGGCGCCCGCCCCGATCTGGGCGCCGGAGCCGTGGGTACGCACGACGGAAGCGCCGTCGCCGATCGACACATCGGTCAGCGTGGTGTCCGGCCCGACCAGCGCGCCCTCGCCGATCACGGTCGACCCGCGCAGTTGGGTGTTGGGCTCGACCACCACATCCCGACCCAGGCTCACGGTGACGTCGAGCCAGGTGGTGGCCGGGTCGATGATCGATACCCCTTCGCGCATCCAGTGCTCGTTGATCCGGTCCCGCAGCACCGCCCTGAGCTGGGCGAGCTGCGCCCGGTCGTTGGCACCCAGCGCCTCGTCCGGATCGCCGGCCAGATGCGTGCGGACCGGGTGACCGCCCGCCACCAGCAGGCCGAGGACGTCCGTGAGGTACTCCTCGCCCTGGTCGTTGTCCGTGGACACCCGGCCCAGCGCGTCGCGCAGCAGGCCGGCGTCGAACGCGTAGGCGCCGGCGTTGATCTCGTGGATGGCGCGCTCGGCCGGGCTGGCGTCGCGCTCCTCGACGATCCGCTCCAGACCCTTCTCGCCGGTGATGATCCGGCCCAGGCCGCTCGGGTCGGCCACCTCGGCGGTCAGCAGCGTGGCCGCGTTCCCGTCCCGCTCGTGCCGCTCCACCAGGTCGACCAGCGTCTGCGAGCGGACCAGCGGAAGGTCCCCGTTGAGCACGACGACCGTACCGGAGGCCTCCGCCGGCAGCGCGACGCGCACGGCGTGCCCGGTCCCGCGCTGCTCGGCCTGCACCACCGGGGCGACGGCCGGCGCGATCTCGCCGAGGTGCTCGCGCACCCGCTCGGCGCCGTGACCCACGACGACCAGCGTCGCCTGCGCCTCCAGCGGGGCCGCCGCGGCCAGCACGTGACCGACGAGGCTCCGGCCGAGCAGGGTGTGCAGGACCTTGGGCAGGGCCGACTTCATCCGCTTGCCCTCGCCGGCGGCGAGGACGATGACGGTGCGTTGCTCGCTCACGCATGCTCCTAGGCGTCGGAAATAGCGCCGCAGGTCATGTTAGCCATGGGAGATGGGGCGACGGGCCGGGCATCGCACACTTGCCGTAAGCAGCACGATAAGGATTTCCCGGCGTTCGGGGCACCGATCCGGACTCGCTAAAAGGGAGTCCGGGGAGAAGCTCGGCCGCTAGGACTCGAACCTAGAAAACCGCCTCCAAAGGGCGGGGTGTTGCCAATTACACCACGGCCGACCGATGGCTGGCTAAGCCTACCGTTTCCCCGCCCCGATCGGGCAACCGCCGGCGCACGCGGTGGCGGGCCGGTCGGCCCGGCGGGCCTTACGCCGACCGGGTTACTCGCCTCCTGACCAGCCCCGACGAGGCCGCGGGCGCGGTACAACGCGAGAGAACTTCGGCAACATGCGGCGGCTCCCCTGTCGCGATTTGGGGGTCGTAAGTTACGGTGACGTAGGCGTAGCCAGCGATCAGCCACGAGGTGCCAGATGTCAACATCCGCCCTGCTCGACCCGCCGTCCTCGGCCGCCTCCGGACCGAAGCCGCTGACCGAGGGCAAGCAGCCGGTCGGCATCCTGATCGGCCTGTGGGCCTTCGTGGTGGCGCCGTTCGTCGCGCTGATCGTCGCCATACCCATCGCGTGGGGTGGCTGGCTGCACTGGACCGACGTCATCATCGGGATCGTCTTCTACTTCGCCGCCGGTTTCGGGGTCACCATCGGGTTCCACCGGTACCTGACTCACGGGTCGTTCAAGGCCAAGCGGTGGCTGCGCGTCACGCTCGCGATCGCCGGCGGGATGGCTGTGCAGGGCAACCCCACCCAGTGGGTCGCCGACCACCGCCGCCACCACGCGTACTCCGACCAGGAGGGCGACCCGCACTCCCCGTGGGCCTACGGCAGCGGGTTCTGGGGCCTGACCAAGGGACTCTGCCACGCCCACATGGGCTGGCTGTTCCACCGCGAGCTGTCCAACCGGGCCCGGTTCGCCCCCGACCTGATGGCCGACAAGGACCTGCGCAGGGTCGACAAGCTCTTCCCGCTCATCGTGGCGCTCTCGCTGCTCACCCCGGCTGCGGTCGGCGGGCTGGTCACCTGGTCGTGGCAGGGCGCGCTCACCGCGTTCTTCTGGGCCGGCCTGGTGCGGGTGTCGCTGCTGCACCACGTCACCTGGTCGATCAACTCGATCTGCCACGTGTTCGGCGATCACCCGTTCGAGACCCGCAACGGGGACCGGGCCGCCAACTTCTGGCCGCTGGCGATCCTGTCCTTCGGCGAGAGCTGGCACAACCTGCACCACGCCGACCCGACCTGCGCGCGGCACGGGGTGCTGCGCGGCCAGCTGGACTCGACCGCCCGCATGATCTGGATCTTCGAGAAGTGCGGATGGGTGTCCGACGTGCGCTGGCCCAAGCCCGAGCGGATCGCCGCCAAGCTGGCGCGATGAGCCGGTGACCGAAAGCCCCCGCAATACCGGCCGAGTCCGGATGTCGGCTGCTCAGCGCCGCGAGCAGCTCATCACCATCGGACGGCAGCTGTTCGCGGAGCGCGGTTTCGACGCGGCCTCGATCGAGGAGGTCGCCGCCCGGGCCAAGGTGTCCAAGCCGGTGGTCTACGAGCACTTCGGCGGCAAGGAGGGCCTGTACGCGGTAGTGGTCGACCGGGAGGTGCGGGCGCTGCTCGCCCGGATCACCAACGCGCTGACCGCTGGCCACCCGCGCGAACTGCTGGAGCAGGCCGCCCTCGCGCTGCTGGACTACATCGAGACCGATACCGACGGATTCCGGGTACTGGTACGGGAGTCCCCGGTCATGTCGGCCACGGGCAACTTCTCCAGCGTCCTCAATGACGTGGCCCACCAGGCGGAGCACATCCTGGGCGCGGAGTTCAAGCGCCGCGACTACGACCCGCACCTGGCCGAGCTGTACTCCCAGGCGCTGGTGGGCATGGTGGCGCTGGTCGGCCGGTGGTGGCTGGAGGTGCGCAAGCCGCGCAAGGAGACGGTGGCCGCGCACCTGGTCAACATCGCCTGGAACGGCCTGTCGCACCTGGAACCCCAGCCCACCCTGTCGACCCGGCCCGAGCGCCGCAACCGCTGACCTGCGCCCCCGCTGGCCTGCACCCCCGCTGACCCGCGTACGGCTCACCGGCGTACCGCTGCCTGCGTTGCCCGAACGGCAGCGCGTCCACTCTCGGATCCGGCGGCCGACCCCATAAACGGCGTTGCCGCCGCGACCTCGGTGGTCACGACGGCAACGGCGATGCCTTCGACTGGCGCTGCTCCGGCCTAGCCGGAGGCCGCCTCGCTCAGTGGTGGTGGTGCCGGAACGACTCCTCGGACGCGACGTCCTGGTCGGAGCCCGTCTTCCCGTACAGCCCGGCGGCGAAGACCACTACGCCGATGATGAACGACACCACGCAGTTGACCACCGAGAAGCCCAGGAAGTTGGCGTCGGTGCGCAGCAGGCCGAGCATGAGCATGCCGACCACCATGAACGCCAGGCCGGCGCCGATGTCGAGGTAGTGGTCGATGTTGCGACCGATGAAGACGGCCACCAAGATCACAATCCCGGCGATGATGGACAGGATGGCGAACGCCAGGTTGGTGCGCAACCCGAGGACCCAGTGCAGGTGGTCCTGGTCGAACAGGGACGCGCCGCTGGACTTGGTGGCGCCGATGATCCCGAAAATCAGGACGTACAGCCCGGCTAACGCCGTCAGCACCCGGTACAGCGGACGCAGCGGGTGGTTGATGGGGATGTGAGCCATGGAGTTCCTTCTTCGCCTGATCGTCGGTGTTCGCATGATCGCCGGTACTCACTCGAATTCTCGCGCACGCCCCCGGCCTAGTCGCGACCGGGCTTCACCCGTCACCCATCCGCTCAGCCAGGGCCAGCCACTCCTCCTCGGTCTGCGCGCGCTCGGCCCGCACCTCGCGCAGCTGGGCGTCGAGTTCGGTCACCTTCTCGTAATCCGTCGCGTGCTCGGCGAGCCGCTCGTGCAGCGCCGCCTCCCGCTCCTCCAGCCGGCCGACGAGCCGCTCCAGCCTGGCCAGCTCCTTGCGACCGGAGCGCAGCTCCGCCGCGGACAGCCCCGGCGCGTCGGCGCCCGGCGTGACCGCGGGGGCGGTGGCCGCGCCCTGGCCGGACGCCCCGGCTCCGGAGGCCCCCGCCCCTGACGCCCCGCCCCTGGTCGCACCGTTCCTGGTCGTACTGGTGGGTGCTGCGGCGCCCGGCCGGGCCGGCTCGCCCTCGATGCGCGCCAGGTACTCGTCCACACCCCCCGGCAGGTGCGTCAGCCGCCCGTCGCCGAACAGGGCGTACACCGTGTCGGTCACCCGCTCGACCAGGTACCGGTCGTGGCTGGCCACGATCAGCGTGCCGGGCCACGAGTCGAGCAGGTCCTCCAGCGAGGCGAGGGTGTCGGTGTCCAGGTCGTTGGTGGGCTCGTCGAACAGCAGCACATTCGGCTCGGTGGCCAGCAGCCGCAGCATCTGCAGCCGGCGCCGCTCGCCACCGGACAGGTCCGCCACCGGGGTCCAGATCCGCCGGTCGGTGAACCCGAACACCTCGGCCAGCTGGGCGGCGGACAGCTCGCGATCGCCCAGCATCACCCGCCGGGCCACCTCCTCGACCGCCTCCAGCAGCCGCAGATGCCCCGGCAGCTCGACCAGTTCCTGGGACAGGAACGCGGGCCGGACCGTGGAGCCGGTCACCAGCCGGCCGGCCGACGGCGCGAGCTGACCGACCAGCAGCCGCAGCAGGGTGGTCTTGCCGGCGCCGTTGGCGCCCAGCAGCGCCACCCGGTCCCCCGGCCCCACCTGCCAGTCGACCCCCGTGAGGATCGGCTTCTCACCGGCCGTCAGCGTCACCGAGTCCAGCTCGTAGACCTGCTTGCCCAACCGGGTGGTGGCCAGCCGCCGCAGCGAGACGGCGTCGCGGGCCGGCGGTACGTCCGCGATCAGCGCGTTGGCCGCGTCGATCCGGAACTTCGGCTTGCTGGTACGAGCCGGTGGCCCTCGGCGCAGCCAGGCGATCTCCTTGCGCAGCAGGTTCTGGCGGCGCGCCTCCGTCTCGGCGGCGACCCGCACGCGCTCGGCCCGTGCCAGGGTCCACGCCGCGTACCCGCCGTCGTACGCCCGCACGGTCAGGTCGGCGACCTCCCAGGTCCGGTTGGTCACCTCGTCCAGGAACCAGCGGTCGTGGGTGACCACCACCATCGCCCCACGCCTGGTCCGCAGGTACGCGGCCAGCCAGGAGACGCCCGCGAGGTCGAGGTGGTTGGTCGGCTCGTCGAGTACCAGCAGGTCCGACTCCCGGATCAGCAGCGCGGCCAGGGCCACCCGGCGGCGCTCCCCACCCGACATCGAGCCGACGGGAGCATCCAGGCCGAGCCCGGGCATGCCGAGCCCGGTCAGCACCGCACGCACGCCGGAGTCCCCGGCCCACTCGTGCTCGGCACCGAAACCGGAGGGCAACCACACGTCGCCGATGACGACGTCCCGGACGGTGGCGCCGGGCGGCAGCACGAGGGTCTGCGGCAGCGCCAGCACCCGCAGGTCCCGCCGGTGCGTGACCCGGCCCTGATCCGGCTCCTCGACCTTGGTCAGCAGCCGCAGCAGGGTGGACTTGCCGGCCCCGTTGAGGCCGACCACGCCTATCCGGTCGGAGTCGTCCAGCCCCAGGGACACGTCGCGCAGCAGCTGACCGGCCGCGCCGTAGCCCTTGCTGACCCGGTCAAGATTGACGATATTCGGCATGTTCTCCCTCGAATGGGGCCCTGTGCGGCGGTGCCGCTACGCCCTGGTCTCAGACCGCTCGCGCGCCGGCCACCGGCCCGAAGACCGGCACCGCCACCCGGCACGAGCCGGACGCGTTCAGGTCGGCGGCGATCTCCTCCGCCGAAGCGGCGTTACGCGCCAGGAACACGCAGCTCGGCCCGGATCCGCAGATCATCCCGGCCAGCGCGCCGGCCTTGCGCCCCCGGGCGAGGGTGGTGGCCAGATCCGGCCGCAGCGACAGCGCCGCGACCTGCATGTCATTGCCCAGCGCCTCGGCGAGGACCGCCGGGTCACGCTGACGGAGCGCGGCCAGCAGCAGATCCGCGTCGCCCAGCGGCGTCGGCGCGGCGTCGGCCGCCCGCAGGCGGTCCAGTTCTCCGTAGACCGCAGGGGTGGACAGGCCGCCCTCGGCCGCCGCGATCACCCAGTGCCACGAGGACGGCCGGACGAGCACCGGGCTGATCACCTCACCTCGACCGGTGCCGAGGGCGGTGCCGCCCAGGACCAGGAAGGGAACGTCCGAACCCACGGTGGCGGCGATCTCGGCCAGCTCGTCGCGGGTGCGGCCGGTGCCCCACAGCGCGTCACAGGCCACCAGCGCGGCCGCCGCGTCGGCGCTTCCGCCGGCGAGGCCGGCCGCGATCGGGATCTGCTTGCGCAGGTGCAGCCGGGCGTGCGCGGGCACGCCGGCGCGCTCGGCGAGCGCCCGGGCCGCGCGCAGCACGAGGTTGGACGCGTCCAGCGGCAGCGAGCCGGCACCCTCCCCCTCCATCGTGAGGGTCAACTGATCACCACGCCGGGCGGTCACCTCGTCGTACAGCGAGACGGCCTGGTAGATGGTGGTCAGCTCGTGGTACCCGTCGCGCCGCAGCGGCCCGACTCCGAGATGCAGATTGATCTTCGCCGGCACCCGCACCCGCACCGGCCCGGGGGCGCCGGTTCTTTGCCGGCCGTCCTCGTCAAACAGCGCCTCAGTCATGCGTCGACCCTCACCCGGAGCCACCCTCTGGTGCCGCGGAACCGGCCGGCACTCCCGGCGCCCGACCTGTTCACGCTGCCTCCCCTGCCCGCGCCGCGGCGATCGCGGCGAACTGCTCTATGGTGAGCGATTCACCGCGAGCCCGTGGATCCACCCCCGCCCGAACCAGAATTTCGGCGGCCGCGTCGGCTCCCCCGGCCCACTGGGCCAGGGCCGCCCGGAGGGTCTTGCGCCGTTGGGCGAACGCGTGGTCGATCACCGCGAAGGTCTCGCGCCGGTCGGCGCCCGCCGGCGGGCGGTGGCCCGCGAAGGCGACCAACCCGGAGTCGACATTGGGTACCGGCCAGAAGACGCTGGGTGGCACCCGCCCGGCCGGCCTGGCGGTCGCATACCAGGCCAGCTTGACGCTCGGCACACCGTAGACCCGGGAGCCCGGGCCGGCGGTCAGCCGATCGGCCACCTCTTTCTGGACCATGACAAGCCCGTGCCGCAGCGAGGGCAGGACCGCCAGCAGGTGCAGCACGACGGGCACCGCGACGTTGTACGGCAGGTTCGCGACCAGGGCGGTGGGCCCTCCGACGGCCCCGGCCGCGAGTTGCCCGGGTTCCCCCGCCCCCACATCACCGGCACCCGGGTCACCAGCACCCACGTCACCGGCACCCACGTCACCGGCACCCACGTCACCGACCCTCGGGTCAGCCGGCCGCGCGTCGGCCGCCCGCTGCTGATCGGCCCGCAGGTCGTTCGCGCTCAGCTTGAGGGCGTCCCTGTTGATGATCGTGAGCCGGTCGGCGTGACCGGGATCCCGCTGCGCGACGGTGTCGGCGAGGTTCCCGGCGAGCACGGGGTCGATCTCGATCGCGTAGACGTGGGAGGTCGCCGGCAGCAACCCGAGGGTCAGCGAACCGAGCCCCGGTCCCACCTCGATCACCACGTCGGCCGGGTCGAGATTGGCGGCGCGCACGATCCGCCGCACGGTGTTGGGGTCATGGACGAAGTTCTGCCCGAGGGTCTTGGTCGGCACGACGCCGAGGCGCCCCGACAATTCCCGGATCTCCGCCGGGCCGAGCAGACCGGTCACGGTGACCCAGCGTACGGTGCCGCTACGCGGCCCGCGCTTGGGCACACGGAGATCAACGGTCGAGCCCGAGCGCCTCACGAAGCGCGAGGTCGACGCTGCGCATCACGGCCGGGGAGAGCGTGCCGGCCAGGTCCACGAACCGGTCCCGCCTGATCTGCGTCACCGTGCCCGCGAGCACGCTCCCGGTCAGCGGCTCCCCGGAGCCGAGCGCCACGACGGTCGGCAGGTGCCGCCGGCGATCGGCGGTCGACACCCGGACGGCGACCAGGTGCTCCAGCGCCCCGGTCCGGTTGATCTCATCGGCGGAGACGACCAGCCACGGCCTCCGACCGACACCGGGAACGTCCAGCCAATACACCTCACCCCGACGGGGATGGGCCCCCCGCACGTCCATCGTCGCGGCCCGCGAGGCGCTCATCGCGCCCCACGCCGGCCGACCGCCGCAACGCCCGTGCCCGCGGCCCCCTTGCTGGCCGCGCCATGGCCGGCCAAGATCTCGCCGGCCGGGATTCCGCCGGCCGAGGTCTCGAGGGCCGGAGCCGCGCCGGCCGGGGTCTTGAGGGCCGGAGCCGCGCCGGCCGGGGTCTTGAGGGCCGGAGCCGCGCCGGCCGAGGGCTCGCCGCCGGACGCGTCCCCACTCAGCGCCGTGACCTCGCCGCTGACGCCCTCGTCGACGTAGACCTCGGCCAACTCCCGAAACGCCACGTCGGCCGAGTGGGCGCGGACGTGCTCGATGCCGGCATCGATCAGCACCCGGACGAGGGCTGCCTCGGCGGGAGAGTCATTCAACTCGATGCCACGGGCCCGCGCCCAGCCCCGCAGCTCCTCCTGATAGGGCCCGGGCTGCGCGAAGTCAGTCAGCGCACGCTCCTGGCCATCGGTCAGAGTGATCGTCGTCCGTCGCATGGCCTTTACAGTGCCGCAGAATTGTGATGCAGTCAAGTGATGCCGATGAGTGCATCAGGAGGCTGCGGACCACCCTCCGAAGACCCGTTCGGTGGTCGCGGAGATCGACGCGCACAGCTCATCGAGGTCGCGCCCGGTCGTCGCGGCCAGCGACCGCACCGTCAGCGGGATCAGGTAGGACGCGTTCGGCCGGCCCCGGTAGGGGGTTGGCGTCAGGTAGGGGGCGTCGGTCTCCACCATCATCTGGTCGGGAGGGGTGATCATCGCCGCCTCGCGGAGGTTCGCCGCGTTCTTGAAGGTGACCGTGCCGGCGAAGGAGAGCACGTAGCCCCGACGGACGCACTCGGCCGCGAACTCGCGGTCGCCGGAGAAGCAGTGCAGCACCACCGTGTCCGGCGCACCCTCCTCGTCGAGGACCCGCAGCACGTCGGCGTGCGCGTCACGGTCGTGGATCACCAGGGCCTTGCCGAACCGCTTCGCGATCGCGATGTGCGCCCGGAAGCTCCGCTCCTGCGCGGCCCGCCCGTCCTCGCCGGTCCGGAAGAAGTCCAGGCCGGTCTCGCCGACTCCGCGCACTCTCGGCCGCCCGGCCAGCTCCTCGACCGCGCGCAGCGCCGAGTCCAGGTCGGCCAGGCGCGGGGCCTCGTTGGGGTGCAGGGCGACCGCGGCGAGCACGGCCGGCTCGGCGTCCGCGAGGTCAGCCGCCCAGCGCGAGGACTCGAGATCGACCCCGACCTGCACCAGCCGGTCGATGCCCACGGCCCGCGCCGCCTCGATCCCGGCCGCCGGCTCACCGCCCACGATGTCGAGGTGGGTGTGGCTGTCGGGCACCGGCACGGCCAGCGGCTCGGGCGGTGGCGGCGGTGTCTCGGCGCGCTTCGATTCAGACTGCCTCACGATCGGCACTCTGCCAGGTCAGCGCGGGCTCTGCTGGGCCTGGGTCCGGTCGCCCGGATACAGCTCCTGGGAGCCGTCCGAACGCGAGATGATCAAAAATGGCACGCCTTCGCGGACGTCGTGCTCGCGCCGCTCGTCCGGCGACGGCATCCGGGTCCACACGCGGTCGCCCCGGCGCAGCTGCACGGTGTCGACCGGCCGCTGACTGCGCACGAAGGTGCCCCGCGGGGCCCGCACGTCCACCAGCCCCTCGCCCTTGAGTACCTCGATCGCCTTGCGCACGGTCGTCCGACTGACCCCGTGCTCCTGCCGGAGCCGCTCCTCGCTGGGCACTCGAGCGCCGTCCTGCAGTTCGCCCCTCAGAATCGCGTCGCGCAGCGTGTCGGCGATCTGCCGGTACTGAGCTCGGTCTGCGGTGGGATCGATCATGATGCCGACGCTACGTCGTCACGTACAGTCAAGAAGGCGCCTTTACGTACCTACGTAGGTATGGTATTTCTCTTTCGGGCAAGGGAACCGGTGTCGAGGGTGAGGCCGCCAGTGGCAGCTCGCCGGGGATCACCACGCCCCCTACCGCCCGTGTTTCGGCATAGCGCCGGCACGCCCGACTGAAGCGGGCCGCCGGTTTCCTGGGGAGGATCACCATGTCGCGCGTTCAGTACGACCCGGAGAATCCGCCCGAGCAGCCTCCGGAGGGGTGCGCCGACCCGCTGCTCTGGCGCGTGGCGCACGCACTGCACCTGGAACACCAGCCCGAACAGGACAGCCGCTGCACCTGCGGCGAGATGTTCCCCTGTTCCCGGGCCGGCCTGGCCGCACGCGGCATGCTGACCGCCTGCGTGCGCCGCCCACTCGATCCCGCCTCGCCCACCGCGCTCCGGCCCAGAAGGTGGTCGCACCGCGGGATCTGAGCAGGCGATTCGGCCTCGCGATCCGGTCCACAAATAGCCCGTTCACAGCGACCGAGCATCTCGGCCAGCCGTGACAACGGGCGACCCCGTCGTGCCCGAAACGTCGTGTTCAAGAACGTCGTGCTGGAGGACGTCGTGCTCAAGAACGTCGTGCCCGAGGCACAGGACCACGCACAGCGGACCCAACTGACACGGCCATGCAACCAGCAGAAAGGACAGCCCATGGCTTCACGGCGTCAGCTGCTCGCCACCGCCACCGCCACCGCCACCGCGACCGTCACCACCGCCGCCACGCGAACCGCACCGGTCGGCCCGGCGGTCGCCGCCCCAGCCCCGGTGGCCTGCGGCGGCACGGCGAGACCCGCCGCCCCGAGGGCGACAGGCAAGCTCACCCTCCTCCCTCGCCCGGAAGGAGGCCCGGCGTGACCGGCCCGGCAACCGAGGCGTACGCGCACGACAACGACCATGACAACGGCGGGTCCGTCGCGCCGCACGAGGCCCTGACCTCGCTGCTCGACCCGCTCAGCAGGTGGCGGATCACCGGCCTGCTCGATCTGACCGGTGCCCGATGCCTGGTGATCGGCGCGGGTGCGGGAAGCGTGGCCGCCTGGCTGGCGGACCGGGTGGGCCCGGACGGATCGGTCAGGACGATGGACACCGGCCCCCGGCTGATTCCGGACCACCCCCGGCCGTACCCGCCGCGGCCCGACCTCGTGGCCTCGCTACCGCCCGGCGAGACGTACGACCTGGTGCACGCCCGGTTGCTGCTGAACCAGCTGCCGCAGCGGCGCCGGGTGCTCCAGCGGCTCGCCGAGGCGGTCGCACTCGGCGGGGTGCTGCTGACCGAGGACTTCTGGCCCACGCCGCCGCACGAGATCGTGGCGCACGCCCAGACCGAGGAGGACGCGGCGCTGCTGCGCCGGTTCCACCTCACGCACCTGCGGATCCTCGCCGAGCACGGCAACGACCGCAGCTGGTCCCGGCGGGCCCTGCTCGCCTTCATGGAGGAGGGGTTCACCGAGGTACAGGCCGTCACGTACGGCGCCACCTGGAGCGGCGGCGGCCCCGGATGCCGGCTGCTCGACGCCGGGGCCGGTCAGTTGGAGGAAGAGCTACTCGCCGCCGGCCTGACCGACGAAGAGCTCGACCGGGTACACGTCCTGCTCGGCGACCCCTCGCTCGTGCTCCACGGACACCTGCTCTACAGCACCAGCGGGCGACGACTGTCCACCGAGGACGGTGAACGGGAGTGAACTCGATCGGACTCCCCGGCCGCGCCGGGCACACCGGATCACGGTGCTTCACGCGATGGGACGCCGGCCGATGATGCGACTGATGCACCCCCAGGAGGTGACCGGCGCGAAGTTCCGGCGCCGCTGGTTCTGGTTCGGCCTGGACGCCGCCGAGGTGCGGGCATTCCTCGGCCGGATCGCCGATGTGCTGGCAGCCCGCGATCAGATGGAGCGCGCGCTGCGACAGGAGATCCTCCACCTCCGCTCGGAGAACGAGCGGATCAAGCTCGGACTCAGGCGCTGGCAGGCCGAGCAGTACTCGACCCACCGACGCCGATGACCCCGTGCCCGGCCGGCACACGGACCTCCGCCCGGCCGGGCACGGTACCCGCCGGGGAGGCGTGGCCCGGGGCGGAGACGTGACCCGGGGCCGGAGAAGTGACCCGCCGGGGAGGCGTGGCGGGTGCCGGTTTCCGACCTGGCCGTCCGGTTCGCGGGGCGGTGCCGAACGGCCCGAAACGGTACTCGGTCACACTCCGCTCCGGGAGCCGATCGTGTCGCCCGGGTGCCGGCTATGGTTGCGGCGTGCACGAGGACATCGCGGTGTTCAGCGGCAACGCCCACCCCGAACTGGCCGCCGAGATCTGCGCTCACCTGGGCACTCCGTTGCGCCCGGTGCGGGTCAGCCGGTTCGCCAACGACTGCCTGGAGGTTCAGCTCCAGGCCAACTGCCGCGAGCGGGACGTCTTCCTGATCCAGCCGCTGGTCCCCCCGGTTCAGGAGAACCTGGTCGAGCTGCTGCTGATGCTGGACGCCGCCAAGGGCGCGTCCGCCGCACGCACCACCGTGGTGCTCCCCCACTACGCGTACGCCCGGTCCGACAAGAAGGACGCCCCGCGCATCTCGATCGGCGGCCGGTTGGTGGCCGACTTGATGGTCGCCGCCGGCGCCGACCGGGTGCTCGCGATGACCCTGCACTCCCCGCAGGTACACGGGTTCTTCAGCGTGCCCGTTGATCATCTGCACGCCCTGCGTGAGCTGGCCGCGCACTTCCGCCAGTACGACCTGGACAATGCGGTGGTCGTCTCGCCCGACCTGGGCAACGCCAAGCCGGCCGCCGACTTCGCCCGGCTCCTCGGGGTACCGGTCGCCGCCGGCGCGAAGCAGCGGTACGAGGACGACCGGGTGAGCATCAGCGCGGTCATCGGCGAGGTGATGGGCAAGGACGTCATCGTTCTCGATGACGAGATCGCCCGGGGCAGCACCGTGCTGGAGCTACTCGACCGGCTGCGCGAGCTGAAGGTCAACTCGATCCGGGTGGCCTGCACACACGGGCTGTTCGCGGATGGGGCCCTGGACCGGATCAGCGCGGCGGAGGACGTGCTGGAGGTGGTCTGCACCAACACGGTGCCGATCCCGCCGGACAAGCAAATGCCGAAGCTCCGGGTGCTGTCGATCGCGCCGGCGCTCGCCGAGGCGATGCGCCGCATCCACAACGGTGAGTCCGTCAGCGTCCTGTTCGACCAGGTCTGAGCCCCGGCCGGGCCACGACCGGACCAGGGAGCGACTGGGCTAATGGGCCCGCCCACCGGCTGCGGCGCGCAGCGGGCGGGACGGGCCCGCTACGGGACGGGGCCTCGCTAGATCCAGCGGTTACCCAACCACATTCGAGCCAGCCACTGGGCGTAGGTGATGACCTTCCCGACGTAGATCGGGTAGAAGTACGCGAAGATCACCGCCACCGCCACCATATAGGCGCCCGCGAATACCGTGCCCATGAGTCTTCGGTCGGCTGGTTCAAGCAGCTCGATGCCCCCGGGCGAATGGGTGGTCGCGACGTTGCGGGCCGGGCTGCGGATCAGCGCGCCAAGTACATAGACAACGGCCAGGATGAGGAACGGTTCGGCCGGCGCGACGTAGAAGTAGAACATCGTCCGGTCGTCGGCCTCGTAGGGGAACCACGGCAGGATGCTCGCCATCACGCCGAGGCCGATGGCCAGCGCGCGCCAGTCCCGGCGGCTGATCCCGAACCAGGCCAGCCCGAACAGCGCCGGGATGAACGACCACCACAGCACCGGAGTGCCCAGCAGCAGTACCTCCGACGAGCACGTCGCCGCGCCGCACGTTCCGCTGCTGTTGTAGGAGAACGCGACCGGCCTGCCCAGCAGCAGCCACTGCCAGGGCCAGGACTGGTACGGGTGTGGGGTGGTCAGCGTGTCGTGGAAGTGCAGTGCCTCTCGGTGGTAGTGCCACAGGTTGACCAGCGAGCCGATGATCGGCAGCTCCCGGTGCCCCTGCGAGGCGAGCCAGTGCCGATCCCAGCCCTGGCTGCTGGCGAACCATCCGGTCCAGCTGGCCAGGTAGACGCCGATGATCACCAGCCCGAATACGGCCACCCAGCCGATCTCGTCCAGGAACGCGTCCCGCCAGGGGCGCCGGACACCGGCGCTCTTGCGGGTGCCGACCTCCCAGAGATAGATCAGCACCACGAACACGATGATGTACCAGAGGGCGCTCCACTTGACCGCCATCGCGCAGCCGGTCATCACCCCGGCGGCCAGCCGCCACCATGGCATCGCGAACGGCGGGCGCCCATCGCGATTGGGGGAGGTGGGGTCCATCCCCCGCTCCAGCGCCCGTAGCCACCGGCGACGATGATGCTCCCGGTCCATCACCAGACAGGCGAACGCGGCCAGCACGAACATCAGCAGGAAGATGTCCAGCAGCGCCACCCGGGACAGCACGAACTCCAGCCCGTCGAGCGCCATCAGCAGCCCGGCCGCGCACCCCAGCACGGTGGAGCGGAACAACCGCCGGGCCAGCCGGATCACGATCAGCACGGCGATGGTGCCGGCGATCGCCGCCGAGATCCGCCAGCCGAAGTCGTTGTACCCGAAGACGGCCTCGCCGGCGCCGATCAGCCACTTGCCCAGCGGCGGGTGCACGACGAAGGAACCAGTATTCGTCTTGTCGTCCCATTCCACGCCGTGCAGGAGCAGGTGGTGGGCGTCGACCGCGTAGTAGACCTCGTCGAAGATCTTCCCCTTGGGATGACTGAGGTTGACCAGCCGGATTATCGCGGCGATCGCCACGATCACCGCCGTGGCGACCCAGGATCTCCACCCATCGGACGGCATCGGCGGTGCGAGCCGCCGACGGGTGATCTCTGGCACCGCTGGCGCCTGGTCGGCCGCCTCGGGCCCGGGCTCGGTCATCACCGCCGAAGTCACGCCTGCGATCGTAGGCTGCGCTCGGCTGCTGGGCACACCCGTCGCGCATCGGATCTGAACCGCGGCCGGCCGGGCCGCCCCGACAACCGGGTCCGCAGTGGGCCACTCGGCCCCGTCCGCCCTGCTCAGCGGCCGGAATCGGCTCGACCCGCGACCGCGCCGGGCAGGGCGCCAGCCGATCCGGCAAGGGTCCGGGAGGCGGTGCGGAGCCTGGCACGACCCCGAGATGGCCCACGAGAGTTCGACAAGATCCTCGGAAATGGCTCAGGAAAGCCCAACAAGACCCTCGGAGACGGCTCGGGAAAGTCGGCGAGGCCCGGCAGGCACCGGATCGGCGACTCCCCGTGGGCGGGGACGGCCGTACCAGCTGAGACGACGAGACCGACGGGGACGGCCGGACCGGCCGGGACGGGGGGGGACCGGCTGGAACGGAGGGATCGCTCGGGGAGATGGGACCGCCCGGCAGGGCGCCCGGCGCGGCCGGGGAAGATAGGCAGTCAGGCAACGAAGGGGGCGCGGTGGACACTCAGGGACGACTGCTCCTGGTCGGCGCGCCGCTCGGCAACGTCGCGGACGCCTCGGCCCGGCTGCGCACCGCCCTGGTCGAGGCCGACCTGGTGGCGGCCGAGGACACCCGCCGGCTGATCCGGTTGGCCCGCGAACTGGACATCGTGCTGCCCGGCCGGATCGTCTCGTACTTCGAGGGCAACGAGGAGCGGCGCACTCCCGACCTGGTCGAGGCGATGCTTTCGGGAGCGGTGGTAGCGGTGATCACCGACGGCGGCATGCCGAGCGTCTCCGATCCGGGATACCGGCTGGTCCGGGCGGCCATCGAGGCGGGCATACCGGTCACCTCAGCACCCGGGCCGAGCGCGGTGACCACCGCGTTGGCCCTGTCCGGGCTGCCCAGCGACCGGTTCTGCTTCGAGGGATTCCTGCCCCGCAAGCCGGGCGAGCGGCGGTCCCGGCTGGCCGCGCTCGGCGCCGAGGAGCGGACCCTGGTCTTCTTCGAGGCTCCGCACCGCATCGCCGCCACGCTGGCCGACCTCGCGGCCGCCTTCGGCGACGGGCGACCGGCCGCGCTGTGCCGGGAGCTGACCAAGACCTACGAGGAGGTCGTCCGGCTGCCGCTCGGCGAGCTGGTCGAGTGGGCCGGGGCCAACCCGCCGCGAGGGGAGATCACCCTCGTGGTGGGCGGGGCGCCGGTCGCCGCCGCGGTGCGGCCGAGCGACGCGGCGCTGCTGGCCGAGGTGGCCGACCTGGAGGCCGCCGGTACGCCGCGCAGGGACGCCATCGCCGAAATTGCCCGGTCGTACGGTCTGCCCAGGCGGGAGGTCTACAACCTCGTGGTGGCCGGCTAATCGATTTCGGGCGTGCCGCACCCAGCCACTACGCTGGTACACCATGAGCCACGTTCTCGCCGCGGTCGCCTGGCCGTATGCCAACGGCCCGCGCCACATCGGTCATGTGTCCGGCTTCGGGGTTCCCTCCGACGTTTACAGCCGGTACATGCGGATGGCCGGCCACGACGTGCTCATGATCTCCGGCACGGACGAACACGGCACGCCGATCCTGGTCCAGGCGGAGCGCGAGGGCGTCACCCCCCGCGAACTGGCCGACCGGTACAACCGGCTGATCGTCGAGGACCTGCACGCGCTGGGCCTGTCCTACGACCTGTTCACCCGGACCACCACGCGCAACCACTACGCGGTGGCGCAGGAGCTGTTCCGCGGGGTGCACCGCAACGGGTACATGATCAAGGAAGTCACCCAGGGCGCCATCTCGCCCTCCACCGGCCGGACCCTGCCCGACCGCTACATCGAGGGCACCTGTCCGATCTGCGGGTACCCGGAGGCCCGCGGCGACCAGTGTGACAACTGCGGCAACCAGCTCGACCCGGTCGATCTGATCAACCCGCGCTCCCGGATCAACGGGGAGGCGCCGGAGTTCGTCGAGACCGAGCACTACCTGCTGGACCTGCCGGCCCTGGCCGACGCGCTGTCGGAGTGGCTCAAGGCCCGCACCGACTGGCGCCCCAACGTGCTCAAGTTCGCGCTCAACCTGCTGGACGACGTCCGGCCCAGGGCGATGACCCGGGACATCGACTGGGGCATCCCGGTTCCGCTGCCCGGCTGGGAGGACAACCCGAACAAGCGGCTGTACGTCTGGTTCGACGCGGTCGTCGGGTACCTGTCGGCGGCGATCGAGTGGGCCCGCCGTTCGGGCGATCCGGATGCCTGGAAGAAGTGGTGGTCGGCCGACGCCGAGGACGCCCGGTCGGCGTACTTCATGGGCAAGGACAACATCACCTTCCATGCCCAGATCTGGCCGGCCGAGCTGCTCGGGTACAACGGCGAGGGCTCCCGGGGCGGTGAGCCGGGCGGGTACGGCAAGTTGGCGCTGCCCACCGAGATCGTATCCAGCGAGTACCTGACGATGGAGGGCCGCAAGTTCTCCTCGTCCCGTTCCGTCGTCATCTACGTGCGCGACTTCCTGTCCCGATACGACGCGGACGCGCTGCGGTATTTCATCGCGGTGGCCGGGCCGGAGACGACGGATACCGACTTCACCTGGTCGGAGTTCCTGCGGCGCAACAACGACGAGTTGGTGGCCGGCTGGGGCAACCTGGTCAACCGGTCGGTGTCGATGGCCGCGAAGAACTTCGGCGCCATCCCGCCGGCCGGGCCGCTGACCGAGGCCGACGAGGCACTGCTGGCTTCGGTCCGCACCGCGTTCGACACGGTGGGCGACCTGATCGCCAGGCACCGCCAGAAGCAGGCCATCAACGAGGCCATGCGGGTCGTGGGCGAGGCCAACAAGTACCTGTCGGACCAGGCGCCGTGGAAGATCAAGGATGACCCGGAGCGGCTCGGCACCATCCTGCACGTGGCGCTGCAGGCGGTCAGCGACTGCAACATCCTGCTGACCCCGTTCCTGCCGCACGCCGCACAGACGATCCACGAGCTGCTGGGCGGGTCGGGGGTGCACGCACCGCTGCCGTCCATTGTGGAGGTTGAGGACCTAGACGGTGGGCCGGCGTACCCGGTGCTGACCGGCGACTACACCAAGGGCGCGCGCTGGATGTCGGTGCCGATCGAGCCGGGCCGGAAGGTGGCCGCCCCGAAGCCGGTGTTCAAGAAGCTGGACAAGTCCATTGTGGACGAGGAGCTGGCCCGCCTCGGCGGCTGACCCGACCCACCCGAGCCGGCCGGCCGCCACCCGGCCGGCCGGACGGCCATCACGCAACAGCGGTCGGGCTCAGGAAACCGGGGCGACGGCCGGACCGAGGTCGTACTCGGTGTCGACGTCACGGTACCCCGCCGTCTCCGCCCGGGGCGCCCAGGTCTCGTAGATCCCGCGCTCGATGCAGCTCGCGCCGAGCTGGGTGACCGATTCGGCATCCGGCCGGATCAACCGCACCCGCAGCCATTCGCCCTCGTCGCGCACGACGGTGCACGGCACCCTGCGCCAGGTCACGTACGGCGTGCGCCGGTAGAGCGTCTCGACCGCGTAGCGCGCGGCCCTCGTCTTGGCCAGCACCCGGAACTCGCCGGGCGGATCCGCGATCGCCTCGTAATCCTGCCCGCGGTGGCGCCCCATCAGCTTGGTCGGCGCCGGCGGGATCATGAAATACTCCTGCTCCGGCGCGATCCCAGGGACCGCAGCGAACAGCCACCTCCACTGTGGACCGAACATCCGGCCCCAGGCCCGCTGCTCCGGCAGGTACCGGTAGAGCACCACCTCGGTGCCGTCCTCGGTGTACGCGACCAGCTCGGCGAACGCGGTCAGCGGCAGGTCGGCCAGGTTGGCGGTGACGAACTCCGGGATGACGTGCTGACCGGACGGCGTGAAACCGGTGCCGAGCACCGGCGAGCCGAGCCGGTCGGCGGGCGGCATCCTGGTCAGCCCGGCGTAGTCGCCGGCGAACGGGACCTGGTAGTCGAGGGAGTCGACGGCCCGCCAGCGCAGGGCGAAGACGGCCGGGTCCGCACGGCCGTCGTCGCCGTCGCTGCGCAGCACCGACAGCTCGGCCGGCGTCCGCAGGTGGGCGGTGTCGTACTCCCGGTAGCAGAAGCCCTGCGGGAGCCAGCCGTGCAGCTGCCCGGCCAGCTGGCGGCCGGACAGCACCTTGACCATCCGGGTGCCCCGGGACACCTTCGCGCTGAGCCGGATCCGGGCCACCAGGAGGCCGCCGTCGTCGGCGTGGCTCGACTGGCTGAGCTGGTGCACGGATGACCAGGACAGGCCGCGGGACACCGGCGCCGACAGCGGCTGCTCCTGGGGTACCGGCGGCCGGCCCTCGATCACGTAGATCTCGGCGGCCGGGACGAAGCGGCGGTACAGCTTGCGGGCACCGGGTCGCGGATTGGGCAGAAAGCCGTCCACGGGCGTTACCGAGAAGATTTCGAACGCGGCGCCCTTGGCGACGGGTTCGGCCGAATAGTCGCTTCCCTCGTAGCGAACTCGGATGCGTTCGGCGGCGGGATCAGTCCCGGGCACGCCGCCGTCTGGCCGATCGGGCGCCACTTGCCCAGCAAATACCACGATCCTCAACCATAGGAGCGGTCCGCCGAGAATTGGTTAACGGAATGTGAACTTTGCCAGGGCTGGGGCACTGCCTGGCCAAACGGACGATGTGCGATCCCTTGCGCAACCCGCTATACGGCGAATTCTGGCGGAAGCCGGTTGTTTTCCGGCGCCGACCAGATTATTTCCCGTCCCCCGCGCAGTTAACTCTTTCTCGGCAGCGGCCCTCACTCAATCAAGCCCGGCAAAAGCACCGCGAATGGCCTGACGGGGATGAGACTTGGAGAATACGGCCTACCCGACCGGCGAGCCGGAGGAGCGGGAGCGTGGCGGGCACGGGGAGAGCTCAGCCGGCGTCGCCGGGGCATCGGCCGCCGCCCCCGTCGCCGAGCGGTGCGGCATGCTGGAGAGCATGAGCACGGAGGGCGGCATCAGGCGAGAGTCGGTGCGGCCATGAGCCGGGGGGTGCGGCCATGAACCGGGGCGGAACGGCGGCGAGCCGGGGCGGTGCGGCGTCCGGCCGGGGCGGTGCGGTCACGACCAGGCGCACACCCCGCCAGCTCGTCGCGTCGAACCGGAAGGCCCGGCACGACTACACGATCCTGAAGTCGTACGAGGCGGGCATCGCCCTGCTTGGTACCGAGGTCAAGTCGCTGCGGGCCGGCCACGCCTCGCTCGTCGACGCGTTCGCGCATGAGCACGACGGCGAGCTGATGCTGCACGGGCTGCACATCCCGGAATACTCCCCCGGCTCCCGGGCCGACCAACGCACCGTCCACCAGCCGCGGCGCACCCGCAAGCTGCTCCTGCACCGGGTCGAGATCGACCGGATCCTCGACCGGCTGCGGGAGGCCGGCATCGCGCTCGTGCCGCTGTCGCTCTACTTCGAGAACGGCTGGGCGAAGGTCGAGATCGCCCTGGCGCGTGGGCGGCGGTCCTACGACAAGCGGCAGGCCATCGCCGAGCGGGACGCGAACCGGGAGATCACCCGCGAGCTGAGCCGCCACCTGAAGGGCCAGCACCTCCGGGCCCGGCACCGCGCGACCCGATAGGCGCGACCCGATAGGCGCCACCCGATAGGCGCCACCCGATAGGCGCCACCCGATAGGCAAGAGCCCGAACGGCCCACCGGCGACCGGAGCCGGCGACCGGAGCCGGCGGGAGTCAGTCCCGCCGGCGCCGGTCGCACGTGCCTCAGTTGGCGTAGGCCTCGAACTCCGCGAGCTGCGCGGCCGGCCACTGATCGTTGCTGGTGAACGACAGCCGGACGTACTGCGCCGACGAGGACGGGATCGGGATGGTGGCGGCGTTGTTGTCCACGCCGGGGTCGAACACCACCCCGGTCGCCGGGGCGACCGTCGTGAAGTCCGTACCGTCGGTGCTCGTCGCCACCGCGATCGTCTCGGTACGGGTACCCCAGCCGGGCGGCAGCTTGAGCACGAGGCGGCCCACGCTCTTGGCCGCGCCGAGGTTCACCGTCAGGGTCTGGGTACCGGGGAAGACCCCGCCCGTGCCGTCCTGGCTCTCCCAGTACGACGACTGGTTCGCGTCGTTCGTGTTGGCCGCCGGGAACCCGTCGGTGATGGTGCTGGCCGTCATCGTGGCACCCAACGTCAGGTTCCCGTTCGGATCGAACCCGACCCCGGTCAGCGCGATGGCCGGCGGGAACGGCGCGTCCGTGCCCACCAGCAGGGTACCCGTGTGGTTACCCGGCGACGACGGCGTGAACGTGACGGTCACGTGGCACGAGGCCCCGACCGCGAGCGACGCCCCACAGTCGTTCGTCTGCGCGAAGTCGTCGCTCACCCGTACCGAACCGAGCGAGGCCGCGTCCGGCCCCGGGTTGCTGATGGTGAACGTCTGCGGCGCGCTGGTCACGCCCGGGTCCACCACGCCGAAGTACGCGCTGCCCGGGCTGTGCTGCAGGATGCCGCTCGGCGGCATGTCGTCGCACCAGGTGCTGTCCCAACCGCTGTTGCCCGTGCCCTTGTCGATGACCAGGCCGTACCCGCAGTCGTACACGCCGGCGATGCCCTGCGCCCCGCTGGCCTTGACGTTCGACATGGTGACCGAGCCACCGGACTGGATCTGCACCACGAACGTGCCGACGTTCTTCACCGTCAGGTGATCGATGTCGATATTCGTGTTCGTGGAGCCGACGAACTGAACGGCCTCGTACGGGCTGTCGAGGATCGTGTTGTTCGTGACGTCGATGCTGCCGGACATCGGTTCGTCGAGCGCGTAGAACCACATCGCGCCGACGCCGAACTGCCAGTTCGGGTCGAGCACGCCCGCGCGTTCGAGCAGGTTGCCGGCGATGGTCGTGGTGCCGGACAAGGCAACCGCGCCGAACCGGTTGCCGACCTGGATGCCGCCGCCCTGGGTGAGGGTGTCCGTGACGTGGTTGTTGGTGATGGCGTTGTCGTGACCGCCGTACACCGCGATGTTGTTGGCCAGGATCGGCAGCACGACCGTGTCGTGGTCGATGGTGTCGTTGGCATCGGCGCCACCGCTGGAGTTCAGCGCTATCCCGTCGTCACCGGTGTCGCGGACGTAGGAGTTCGTGATGCTCGAACCGGTGATGCCGTCGTGCAGCGTGATGCCGTCGGCCATGGTGTCCTCGACGGTCGCATCGCTGATCCTCAGTCCGTCGAACGGGCCGTCGAACCACATGCCGACCTTGGTGTGCTGGACGAAGACGTGGCTGATGGTCGAGTTGGCGAGCGCGCCGCCGAAGCCGTTGAGGTCGGCGGAGTCGTCGCGGTTGGCGACCCGACCGATGACGGCGAGGTCCGACACGTGCACGTTGCCGCTCGGCGTCGGGTTGGACCTGCCGTACACGCCGACGCCCGCGCCGGTCAGCGTCGTGTACCACTGCCCCGCACCCTTGACCGTCACGTTGTCGACGATCAGGTGCCCGTTGACCTGGAAGGTGCCGAGCGGGATGAAGACCGTCCGGTGCTTGGCCTCGCCGGCGTTGATGGCGTTCTGCAGCGCGGCCGTGGAGTCCTTCCGGCCGGTCGGGTCTGCGCCGTAGGCGAGCGCGTTGACCGAGCCGGCCGGGGGCAGCAGGGTCGGCAGACCCACCAGGGAGAAGTCGGCGACGTCGATGGTGGTCGCGGCGGCCCCGGCCGGAAGTTGCAGCCGCACCCGGGTGCCGGGCAGCAGCGGGATCGGGAAGTTGGTGCGCACGTCGTCGTAGAAGTGCTGCTGCTGACCGTCGGCGGGGTTGTTGGTGAACGGGTAGAAGCCGTACAACCAGCTGTATTGCGAGGTGAGCGTCAACGTCTGTGCCTTGAACCCGTCGACGTAGACCGAGAGCGGGGACGTCCGCCCCTTCCCGTCGGCGGTGTCCGGGATGGAGTAGTGCAGGTCGAGGGCGTTGGCGGGCTTGGTGAGCGTGAACTCGACGTACCCGCCAGTGCCGGACAGCGTCACCGCCTTGCGGCCCACCGCCTCCGCGGGCAGCTGACCGAAGTTGGTGCTCGGGCCGATGCGGGTGCCGTTGGTTCGCGCGCTGGCGGCGCTGTACTCCGTGAACGCGACGGCCGCCCCGCTCGCGCTCGGCGCCGGAACGGCCGGCCCGGGCCTCGATGCCGAGGCCGGGGCGGACATCGCGGCGGCGGCCACGGTGCCCGAGGCGAGGACCATCGCGAGCGCGACGGCCCTCCTGACGAGATGCATGGCATCACCCTTCGATAACGGGCGTGGAAACGTTCAGAATGTCGTCATGTTATTGCAGTGATAAGTAGAAATTCAAGCGCAACTTTCGTAAGTGACTTCTGTGGACTTATCGGCATTGACGCTGGTTCCCCGCTGCGGGCGAGGGCGAATTCCGCCGGCCTGCGCATGCACCGCCGAGACGAATCGTGCAATTTCCCGGCACAAAAAGGCGTCGGCCCGAGCCGGATAGGGCTCGGGCCGACCAGACCACTCCCGGGCGCCAGACGCACGTCGGCCCGAGCCAGGTGCGGCTCGGGCCGACGTGCGGGGTGTGTGAATCAGTGCTGGTAGCTGCCGACCAGGTCGGCGATGACATCGACGGTGCCTGCCCCGCCGCCGTTGTAGAGCACGAGGTCGCCGCTGGCCGGTATGGGCACGCTGACCAGGTTGGCGATCGTCTGGTTGGGGGCCCAGTCCAGGCTCGACGTGGTCGGCCGTGACTGCCCGCTCGGGTACACCGTCAGGAAACCGGCCGCCGTCGGGTTGGTGACCGTCACGTTGAGCAGCACCCCGTTGTTGGTACCCGTGCGGTTCACCGGGTAGCCGGCCAGCGACAGCACCAGCGAGCCGCCGGGCGGAATCGGTGAACCGCCCGCGAGCCGGGTGTCCAGCACCCGTACCTGCTTGGCCGGCTCGTACAGGCCGCCGGTACTGGAGTCGCCGCCCAGGTCGAGCTGGTAGTAACCGGCCAGGTCGGCCAGGATCTGGACGGTACCGCCGCTGCCGTTGTAGAGGTCCACCCTGCCGCTGGTCGGCATCCGCACCGTCACGAGGTTGGCGATCGTCTGCCCCGGCTGCCAGTCCAGGTTCGAGGTGCCGGGTCGGGCCTGCCCGTCCGGGTACACGGTCAGGAAACCGGTCTTCGTCGTCGAAGTCACCGTCACGTTCATCACCGCGTCGGTGACCGCCCCTATCGCCCCGGGTACCCCGGCCGTGCCGGCGAGCTTCAGGCTCACCGTGGCGCCCGGCGCGACCGCGACGGTCGACGGCACCCCGACCGCCGCGCGGGTGTCCAGCACCCGGGTCGGGCCGTCCTGGAAGTATCTGCCGCCGATGGCATCGGTACCGAAGTAGCCGGCGAGGTCGGCCAGCACGTGGACCGTACCGGCGCTGCCGTTGTAGAAGTCCACCTTGCCGTTGAGCACCGGCACGGTCACCAGGTTCGGCACCGACACACCCGGCACCCAGTCCACACTGGACGTTCCCGGCCGGGGCTGCCCGTCCGGGTACACGGTCAGGAAGCCGGACTTGGTCGGCTGGGTCGCCGTCACGTTGAGCACCACGGCCGAGACCCCGGACGCCGGTACCCCGGCCACGCCGGCGACCTGAAGGCTCACCGTCGAGAACGGCGCGACCGGCGTGGTCGTGGACACCCCGATCCTGCCGCGAGTGTCCAACACCCGTACCGGATTGAGCGGGGTGAAGGTATTACCCACCTTGGCCACCTGGGTGGCAGTGGACGTCAATCCCGTGACGTCCTTGACCGTCACCGTGACGTTGCGCGAACCCAACTCCGTGTACGTGTGCGTGGCCACCGGCGTCGTCTGGGTGACCACCGTGCCGTCGCCGAAGTCGAACGTGTACGTCGAGGCCGGCGCCCAGAGCGTAGAGGACGATGCGTCGGCGGTGAACTTCCAGCCGCTCGTCGCCGTGGGCACCGTCGGCGTCAGCCGCAGCAGGGCGGACGGCCCATCCGTCAACTCCACCGCGCCCCGGTCCCGGTAGGTCACCGTGCCGTGGCCGGTGTTCGAGACCCGCGGGTCGTCCTCCGCCGGGAACCCGTGCCAGTCGGCGTCCTGTTCTCCCGGTGCGCTGGCGTCCGCCGAGTCAACCTCGGGCGTGCTGTCGTTCAGGGGCACGAACGTGGTCCCGACCAGCTGCGGATTGCGGTTGATGTCGTGCGCGCCCTGGCCCGACGCGGCCTGGAATGCGGCCAGGGAGGCGACCGGCACCCCCCAGGCGTACGCGCCCGCGCCCGGACCGAAGCCGAAGCTGACGTTGTAGTCGACCGTCGTCGAGGATTCGGCGTCGTCGTAGACCCCGATGCCGACCTCGTCGGCGGGGGCCGTCGTGCATTTGATGGGTGAGGTCACGTTCTCCGTGGAGATGTTGTTCTCGACCGACACGCCCGCCGAGGTGCCGCGCACCAGGATGCCGGTGCAGTTCTCCTCGACGGTGTTGCTGGTGATGGCCGTGCCGCCGGTGTCCACGTTGTCGATGCCGGCGGCGATGCTCTCGTACACGACGTTGTTCGCGACCACCGTGCCGCTGGCGCCGCCGTCGATGAGCACGCCGAGGCCGTTGGTCTCGACGCTGCTGTCGAGCAGTTGGTCGCCGGTGCCGGAGATCTCCACCCCGGGGGCGGGCTGGGCGCCCCGGCGACCGTTGCCCAGGATCTGGCTCGACGAGATGGTCACCCCGGTCGTGGCGTGGTCGAGTGAGATGCCGCCGTTCTCGTTGTCCTGGACCCGCACGCCGGTCAGGGTCGAGTCCGATACGCCGGCGAGCCGGACCCCGGCCGCGTCGACGTTGTCGGTCTCCTGAATGACCGACTTCAGCGTGATGTGCGACGAGTTCGAGATGGCGATGCCGGTGGTCCCGTCGCCGTACACGCCGATCGACGAGAGCGTCACGTCGTGCTGACCGGTCACCGTGATCCCGGCGCCGTCACCCATCAGCATGACGTCCGATCCAGTCACGGCCGGGTTCGCCGCGAAGGTGATCGGGTTGCCGGGAGTACCCGACTTCGTGATGTCCAGCGGCTCGAAGTACGCCGAGCCGGCGATGAGCACGGTCTGCCCCGGCTGTACCGCGGCGGCGGCCTCGGCCAGCGTGCAGTACGGCCGGTCCGGGGTGCCCGTGCCGTCGTTCGAGCAGTTCGATTCGAGCCGGTTGTCCACGTACAGGTTCGCCGGCGCGTCGGCCGCCGACGCCGCTCCCGGCACCGCCAGCCCGTACGCCGCGGCCACCATCAACACGGCCAACGAGACCGTGCCTGTCCGTCGCATCTTCACCCCCATGAAAGCTGCCGACCGGAATGGTCTCGAGAATCTTCCATGGCCCGATGATCAGTGGACAAGACCCGGACATCGGCCGATCGGGTAGGTGTTCATGAGGCGTGAACCTCCGCGCGCCGGACCTGCCGTACGCCCGGACGCGCCTCGGCCCGAGCCAGGTGCGGCTCGGGCCGACCACACCCCTCCCGGGCGCCAGACGCACGTCGGCCCGAGCCAGGTACGACTCGGGCCGACCACACCCCTCCCGGGCGCCAGACGCACGTCGGCCCGAGCCAGGTACGACTCGGGCCGACGCGCGGGGTGTGTGAATCAATGCTGACACCGGAACGGTAGGGAGGATCTTGCATGGCCGGGCACCCGCGGGACAAGACCCCCGGATCGGCCGATCGGTCAGAGATTTTGAGGGTCGGCCGCCGTCGCCGGTCGGCAGCGGGGCGCCGGCAGCGCTTCGTCGGCGGACGCCGGCTTCACCGTCAATCCGTCATCGAGCGTCGCGAGCCTTGCCCACGGTGCTGTGCCAGCCGCTGCCACACCCATCGCACCAGCGCGCCCAGCGCCACCACCACTATCGCCACCGCGCCGGCTTACCCACGTGGCCGCCGATCATGCCGGCCGCCCTACCCGAGGTGGGGCGTTCCGCCGCCGGTCAGGTAGTGGTTGATCCGCATCCGCATCGACCGGTGCATGGCAAGCTCGCCGATGCGCTCCGGCGACACCCAGTGCACCTCGCGCGACTCCGCGCTCGGCGTCGGGACCCCGCCCAGCGGTCGGGCCGTGAAGACCACCGAGAACTCCTGCCGGGCCTCGCCGTCGCTGGTATAGAGGATGACGTGCCGGGGATCGGTGTAGATGCCGACCAGCCCGGTCACCTCGACGTCGATGCCGGTCTCCTCCAGGGTCTCCCGCACGGCCGCCGCCGGAAGCGACTCCCCCAGATCCATCGCGCCGCCGGGCAACGCCCAATTGTCGTTGTCCGTGCGGCGGATCAGCAGAATCTCACCGGACCCGTTCGCCACGACGACGTTGACCGAGGGGACCACGCTGTTCGCGGTGGGCGCGGCCGGATCGTCGAAGAAATCGATGCGCGAAGCCATGTGCCTCAAAGATAGACCGGCGCGTGCCGCGCGTCGGCCGGTGGGGCCGGGGCGTGGGCGCCGGCGCCACCGGAGCGCCACAGCCGGCGCCGGTTGGGCCCGGCCCCGGTGGCCAGCACCTCGCGCACCAGCGGGTACCGGAACCTGAACCCGCACCGGCTTTCGTCGAGGATCCGGTAGCGCCGCGCCATTTCCAGCCAGTCGAGCACCGACTCCGCTTCGCGCTCGTCGGCCACCAGCTGCGCGACCGTCACCGTCGGACCGGCCACCGCCATCCGGCGCAGCAGCAGGACCACTGGCTCGGGCAGCGCGGTCAGCTGGTGCACCACGGCCAGGCGCAGATGCCACGGAACGATCGCGCCGCCGACCCTACCGCCGCCGACCCTGCCGGCAGCGACCCTGCCGGTGGGGGACCGACCGTCGGCGTCGGGCCCCGCCGCCGATGCGTCCCGGGCCGCCCGGGTCAGCTCGACCAGGAACAGCGGCAGCCCGCCGGACAGCCGCACGATCCGGGAGCGGGTGGCCTCGGGCAGCGCGACCTCGCCGGCCGTGGCGGTGATCAGCGCGTCGGCCTCCGGCGTGGCCAGCGGGGCCAGCCGGCGCCCACGTACCAGGTGCAGCCGGGCCAGATCGGCGGCGTGCAGCCCGAGCGGCGCGTTCGGCGCCACGTCGCCGGCTCGGCACGCGGCGACCAGACGCAGGTACGTCCACGACCGGCGCACCAGGAAGGCGAGCAGCTCGGCGGTGTCGCGGCCCGCCCAGTGCAGGTCGTCGAGTACGAGCAGCAGGCGTCCGCTACCGGCGATGTTGTCCAGGAACCGGCCGACGGCCTCGAACATGAGCCGCCGCGCCTGCTGGCCCGGCTCACGGCCCGAACCCGACCGCGTGCCCGAACTCGACCACGTGCCCGAACCCGACCGGGCCCCCGAACCCGACCGCGCGTCCGGACCCGCGCCGCCACCCTGGCGGATCCGGTCCGCCAGCTCCGGCAGCAGCAACTCCAGGCCGGCGCAGCCGCGCAACTGCGCCGCGAGCACGCTGGGCGGGGTACGCCGGACGTGGTCGGCCAGCGCGTCGGCGAGTGGCGAGTACCTGCCGCTGTCCCGCCGGGTGACCCCGACCAGTACCGGCATGCCGACCCGGGTACCGATCGCCACCGCCTCTGCCAGCAGCCGTGACTTGCCGATGCCAGCCTCGCCGTCGTACCCGAGCGCGGCGGGACCGTCGCCGGTCAGGTGCGCGTGCAACTCGGCCAGTTCCGCGCGCCGGCCGATCAGCGGGCCGGCCGGACCGGCGATCGGCAGCAGGGTGCCGACCGGCACCGCGCGCCGACGCCCGTACCTGGCGGCGTCCTCCAGGAGGGCACGTTGCGCGCCGGTCAGCCCCAGCGCCTCGGCGAGCCGGTCGAGGGTGAGCCGCCGGGGGTGGCGGCTGCCGCACTCCAGGCTGCTGATCGCCCGCACCGACAGCTCCGCCCGGTCGGCAAGCTGCTCCTGGGTCAGCCGGGCGGCTTTGCGCAGCCGGGCGAGGAGAGTGCCGAAGGAATCCTGCCACTCCTGCCCCGGCATTGCGCCTCCCACGGTCGACAGTGACCCGCGGGCGGGTGTTTCCGGCGTCGCATTCAGCGCCACGAGCGGCTCCAGCCGGCGAGTTCACGCCCACTCTCCGCAGGCAGCACGTGGCTCTCAGCTGCCGCGTTGTGGCAGCAGTTTGACATATTCGCATCAATTTGTCACACGTGACATCAGCTCCTGTTCGCAAACATTTGAGCCGGCTGTGTGGGTTGTGCGTGGCTTTCCCGAAGTCAAGCCCATCAATGGAGTGTGGAGTCCGGCCAGACGCCGGTCCGGACTTCACGCCACCCAGGTAACCCCCTGCTTTGGAGGAGAACATGCGGGTAAGACCCCCGGTGCTCGTCGCGATCGGCGCGGCGGTGGTGCTCACCGCCGGCATGCTGGCCGCGGCGCCCGCGTCGGCCGCGACCACCGCGACCAACTACACGCACAGCTGCGCCACCGCCAAGCGCGGTGAGATGTCCTGTTTCGCCCTGCGGCGTACCGACATCCACAGCGCCCAGAGCCTCGCGCCGAACGCGACGCCCGCCGGTTACGGGCCGTCCCAGCTGAAGAGCGCCTACGCGCTGCCCGCCGGCACGACCACCGCCACGGTCGCCATCGTCGACGCCTACGACGACCCGAACGCCGCGTCCGACCTGGCCGCGTACCGCTCGCAGTTCGGCCTGCCGGCCTGTGGCAGCGGGTGCTTCACCAAGGTGAATCAGAACGGCGCGACCTCCCCGCTGCCGGCCGGGAACACCGACTGGGCGGGCGAGATCTCGCTGGACCTGGACATGGTGTCGGCTATCTGCCCGACCTGCCACATCCTGCTGGTCGAGGCCAACTCACCCTCCGACGCCAACCTGTACGCGGCCGAGGACTACGCGGCGGGGCACGCCAAGTACGTGTCCAACAGTTGGGGTGGCGACGAGTACTCCGGCGAGACCTCTGACGACGCGCACTTCAACCACCCCGGCGTGGCCATCACGGTGAGCTCCGGTGACGACGGCAACGGCGCCGAATACCCGGCCACCTCGCGCTACGTCGTGGCGGTCGGCGGCACCTCGCTGCGTACCGCGTCGAACTCCCGCGGCTGGACCGAGACGGCGTGGAACGGCGCGGGCTCCGGCTGCTCCGCCCTCGAGACCAAGCCCACCTTCCAGACCGTCACCACCGGCTGCTCGCGGCGCGCCGAGGCGGACGTGTCCGCCGTAGCCGACCCGAACACCGGCCTCGCGGTGTACCAGACCTACGGCGGCAGCGGCTGGGAGGTCTACGGCGGCACCAGCGCGTCCGCCCCGCAGATCGCGGCCGTGTACGCGCTGGCCGGCACCCCGGGTGCCTCGGACACCCCGGCCTCCTACCCGTACGCGCACCCCGGCAACCTGTTCGACGTGACCAGCGGCAGCAACGGCTCCTGCGGCTCGCCGATGTGCACCGCGGGCACCGGCTGGGATGGCCCGACCGGCCTCGGTACCCCCAACGGCACGGCGGCCTTCACCGCCGGTGGCGGCGGCGGTACGGGTGGCGTCACCGTCACCAACCCGGGTAGCCGCACCGGTACGGTCGGCACCTCCACCAGCCTGACCCTGTCCGCGTCCGGCGGCACCGGCTCGTACACCTGGTCCGCGTCCGGCCTGCCGTCCGGGCTGTCGCTGAACTCCGGCACCGGCGTCATCAGCGGCACCCCCACGGCGGCGGGGACCTACTCGGTGACGGTGACCGCGACCAGCGGCGGCCAGAGCGGCAGCGCCTCGTTCACCTGGACCATCAACCCGACCGGTGGTGGCGGTGGCTGCACCGGCGCCGGCCAGAAGCTCGGCAACCCCGGCTTCGAGACCGGTAGCGCGTCGCCGTGGTCGGCGTCGGCCGGCGTGATCGACAACTCGTCCCCCGAGCCGGCGCACTCCGGCTCCTGGAAGGCGTGGATGGACGGCTACGGCACCACGCACACCGACACGGTGAGCCAGTCGGTCAGCATCCCGGCCGGCTGCAACGGCTACACGCTCAGCTTTTACCTGCACATCGACACCTCCGAGACGACCAGGACGACGGCGTTCGACACGCTGAGCGTGCGGCTCGGCTCGACCACGCTGGCGACCTACTCGAACCTGAACGCGGCGAGCGGGTACACCCAGCGGTCATTCAACGTGTCCAGCTTCGCCGGCCAGACGGTCACCCTCACGTTCAGCGGCTCCGAGGACATCTCGTTGCAGACGTCGTTCCTCCTCGACGACACGGCGCTGACCGTCAGCTGACCCGCCGATGGTGAACTGAACCACCACACGGGCCGGGCCCGGGGATCCCACCCCGGGCCCGGCGCATGTCCGGCGGTCGGCGCGGGCGTTTCACGTCCGGCGGTACCGTGACCGGAGGTCGGGTGCCGCCGCGCACCCCGCTTCGTCAGGAGACCGCATGAGCCCGCAGCCGCCCGACTTCAACCGACTTCTCGCCGATGGCCGCGAGCACGACGCCAGCGGCTTCCGGTCCGGCTGCGTGGCGACCGTACGCATCCTGCGAGGCGACCGGCTGCGGCTACCGACCGGCCGGCTGGTGGCCGCCGAGCCGCCGGGTAACTTCCCCGACGGGGCGCAGCGCTGCGCTTTCACGCACGCGGTGCCGCCCGGCGACTACCCGGTCGAGCTGGTGATGGCCGACTACACCGACCCCGGCAACCCGCAGGGCAACACCGCCTACGACGCGGTGGCCGCCGCCCGGGTGGTCGTGCGAGCCGAGCCGGTCAACGCCTGGCGCCTCGCGCTGTGCGACGGCCAGGACGAGGCGGACCTGGCCGAGGGCCACATCTACGCGTACCCGGTCGACGGCGGCATCGGCGCGTTCGGCTCCCCGGAAGTGTTCGACGTGCTCGGTCGCAACGAGGAGGCACGCGAGGATCTTCTCGTCGATGCCTCGTTCGGCAGCGACGAGCCGTACGTGACGTACACGGACGAGGCGACCGGCAACAACCTGGTGCTGTTCCGCTCCGGCAACGGTGACGGCCGCTACGCCACCTGGGTCGGCTACACCGCCGAGGGCGAGGTGGCCTGTTTCCTCACCGACTTCGGGCTGCTGACCTGACCTACCGAACTGCTGTCCCGAGAACTAGGGTGAGCCACATGAATTCGCGATCTTGGGCCGCGCTTGCCGTAGCTGCTCTCATCGCAGGCCTGATCGCGGGCTGTTCGTCGTCCTCGCACCCGGCCCCGTCCCCGACCGGGTCCGCCAATGCTGACGAGCGACTGGTCGACGGGAGCGCGCTCATCATCCAGTGCGCGCTGACCAACGGCCTGATGGAACCGCCCACCGGGCTGGCCACCCCGCCGGGCCAAACACCTTGGGTGGAGGGCACGAAGCTGACCATCACGTCAGCGAACATGATCACGTTCAACAATTGGTACGCCGGCGTCGTGGACGTCACGATCGCGGGCAAGGAGATCGTGGATTGGGTCCAGGAGACCGCGACCAGCGGCAAGCTGCCCGCCGCCGTCTGCGGCACGTCCCAGACCACGTCCGTGTTGCAGAAGCAGGTCTTCGCGAACGACCCCGACGCCGGCAACCCCTGGTAAGCACGATGCGCCTACCAGCCCTGGTCGTCGTCGCCGCGCTGGCCTAAGGCCGGTGTACGGCGGGTTCTACCCCGCCACGGCCCCGTCCTCCAAGTCCGGGCCATCCGCAACCCCGACAGCACCTGCCGGACCCGAACCGCCCGCCGCACCTCTCGACCGCGACGAACACCGACCAGCCCCGGACCATCGAAGAGATCTCGGCCTTCCTCCGAAGCAGAGACGCCGCAACGTAATCGGCTCAGCGCTCGATGCGGCCTCTCGACACCGGCCAGCAGGCCAAGATCAAAACTGAGATCGGGCCCACATTGGGCCCTAGCGACCTTGGCTCTGCATTCTTGCTGCTCAACGTACTTACTGGTGGAGCTGAGGGGATTTGAACCCCTGACCCCCTCGATGCGAACGAGGTGCGCTACCGGTCTGCGCCACAGCCCCTTACCGGTCTCCGCCGTGAAGCGGGCGACCGGCGCCTAGATTAACAGGTACCGTGCCGACCCCGCGAATCAGTATGGGCGGGGGCCGGTCCATCAGTACCCGGACGCCCGTGCCTCGTACGCCCGCCCCCGCAGCGGCCCGCGTGCCGAGCCGTCCACCCAGCGCTGGGACAGCCGCAGCGACTCCCGCTGCGCCGCGGCCCGGGCGGCCGCCGCCCGGCGTAGCGCCTCCCTCCGGGCCGCCGCCCGGCGTGCCTGCTCCCGGCGAAGCTCCGCCTGCCGGGCCGCGATCCAGGCCGCCCTGCGGGCGGCCTGCCGCCGCCGCTCGCGCTCCACCACCGCGCGCTTGCGCAGGTGCACCACGTAGGCGGCGAGCAGGATCATGCTGGGTGCCGAGCCGATCCAGAAGCCGGGGCCGACCAGCCCGACGCCGCACAGCTCGATGACGTTGAGCAGCACCAGTGCCGCGAGCACGCGCCGGCGCCGGTAGACGGCCGGTGCGTGGGCCGGCAGCGGGCGCCGCCGGCGGGCCGCCGACCGGCCCGCGCGCCGCGACGGCGCGCCGCCCGGGACCGGCACGCCGGACACCGGAGCGCCCGACACCGGGACTCCGGACACCGGCACGCCCGAGACCGGTGCGGCCGGACCCGCGGCTCCGGCCGGCGGGCTCGCCGACGCCGCTGGCGACGCCCCGGAGGTCGCGATGGGCGACGAGGGAGCCGGCGAGGCCGCCGAGGCGACCCGGGAGACGGATCGGGGCGGGTTCACCGGGCGCCGCCCGGGCACGGTGCGCCGACGACGCTGGCGTTCGATCACCCGCGCCGTGCTCATCGCCCGCTCCGCCACCAGTCGCTCGGTCGCGTCGTACCGGCGAACCAGTGCCGGCGCGAGTGCGAGCAGTCCGGCGGCGGCGAGGACGGCGAGGAGCACCGAGGTCGGCACCCTCACCCCTCCCGTCACAAATCACATCGTTGTGATTCGAGGTTACGGCCCGCTGGCCAGCAGACAAGCACGCCACACCGCCGATGCGGGTCGGGCCCGTCGCCGAACGGGTCAGACCATGGGACGCGACAGCCGGTGCCAGCGAGCCAGCAGCCCGCCCTCCAGGGCGACGTCCTCGGACGTCACCGCGTACCCGACGTGGTCGCGCCAGGCGCCATCGATGTGCAGGTACCGGGCGTGGTACGCCTCTTCGCGGAAGGCCAGCTTCTCCACCACCCGGCGGGACGGCCCGTTCTCGGGCCGGATATTGACCTCGATGCGGTGTAGACCGCCGGCCGAGAAGGCGTGATCCACGGCGAGCGCCAGCGCGGTCGGAATGATCCCCCGCCCGGCCATCCGTGAGTCGACCCAGTAGCCGGCGAAGCCGGAGCAGAAGGCGCGGCGCACGATGTTCCCGATCGACAGCTGGCCGACCAGCTGCCCGTCGTAGCAGACCGCGAACGGCATGGCCTCGCCCACCCGGGCCGAGCGGCGCAGCTCGCGCAGCACATAGCGGAACGAGGACGTCGAGTTCAGCTCGTACCACGGGCCGGGCGGCGTGGGCTCCCACTTGGCCAGCCACTGCTCGTTGGCCCGGCGCACCTCGGACCAGGCCTTGGCGTCGCGGCGATGGTACGGGCGCAGGACGACGGGCCCGTCGGTCAGGGTCACCGGCCAGCCGGGAGGCAGCACCATCATCGCCGCCGGTCCAGCAGGAGCACGTCGACGGTGGACCCGGCCGGGGCGTTGGTCACCCGCTCGCCGAGCACCATCATTCCGTTGGCCTCGACCATTCCGGAGAGCGTGTACGGTCCGCCGGCCAGCGGCTGGACCGTGTATCCGCCGCCACGGCGCTCGGCGACCTGCGCCGGGCGGAATTCGCGCAGCCCCAGCGGAGAGTGCACGGTCTCCAGCAGGTGCGCCCGGACGCTGGGCCGGAACACCGGCTCCGCACCGGCCAGCACCTGGATGACCGGCCTGGCCAGCACCTCGAAACCGACCAGGGCGGAGCCCGGATCGCCGGGTAGACAGATGATCGGTACTTCCTCGTTCCCCACGGTACCGAAGCCTAATGACGATCCTGGATAGACGGACACGGCGGTGAAGGTAACCGAGCCCTTGGACAGGATCCGGCGCACCATGTCCCCCGGGCCGGTGCCCGTACCTCCGGTGGTGATGATCAGATCGGACCGCAGGGCCTGGTCCTCCAGCAACCCGCGCAGCCCCTCGGGATCGTCGTCGCAGATCCCCACCCGGTACGCGTGGGCGCCGGCCTCGGCGGCCGCTGCGGTGAGCGCGTGCGAGTTGACGTCGACCAGCTGGCCCGGCTGGCTCGTACGGCCCGCGTCCACCAGTTCGTCGCCGGTGGCCACGACCACCACCCGGGGGCTGGGTCGCACGACGATGTGCCCGATCCCGGTGGCGGCCAGCACGGCGACCAGTGCCGGCGTGACGAACGCGCCGGACTCGGCCAGCACCGTACCGGCGGGGACCTCATCGCCGGTGCGGCGGATGCCGGACCCTCGCTTAGGCGCGGTGAAGATCTCGACCGAGGCGATGCCCTGGTCGGTCTCCGCGGTCGGCACGATCACGTCGGCGGTCGCCGGCAGCGGCGCCCCGGCGGCGATGGAGAAACAGGTGCCCGGGGTGAGCCGCACCGGCCGCCAGCTGGACGCGCCCAGGTCGCCGATCACGTTGAGCCGGATCGGGCGCCCCGGCTCGGCGTGGCTCACGTCCTCGAAGCGGGCCGCGTACCCGTCCACGTCGGCGTGGTCGAAGGCCGGCAGCGGACCGGGCGTGATCACGTCCTGGGCGAGCACGTTGCCGTACGCCTGGGTCAGGTCGAGGTCGAGGGCCGGCAGCGGGCGCAGCCCGCGCAGCACCGTGGCGATGTACTCGGCGAGCGGGGTCAGCCCGGCTCCGGGCCCCCAAGCCGGGGGTCCCGGAGCCGATGGCCGCTCGGCCGTCGCCGTCATGCCTGCGCCTCCGCGAGTAGGTGGGCGTCGGCCGTCATGCCGGCGCCCCTGCGGATAAGTGTGCGTCGGCCGTCACGCCGCCGCCTCTTTCGCCAGGCACGTGCCGCCGGTCAGGTCGGAAATCCGGGCGTGGAGGCACGTGCCACCGGTCATGTCGGCGCCGTCGCAGGGTGGCCCGCGGCCGTCATCCGGTGCGTTCCATGTTGCCGTTGACGAAGCCGCCGAGCCATTCCTTGAACTTCGGACCGAGGTCCGGGCGCTGGCAGGCGAGCTGGACGACGGCCTGCAGGTACCCGATCGGGGCACCGGTGTCGTACCGGGTCCCGCGGTACACGATGCCGTGCACCGGCACGCCCTGCTCCAGCAGCATCGCCATCGAGTCGGTCAGCTGGATCTCGCCTCCGGAACCGGGCGCGGTGCGGCGAATCGCATCGAAGATGGAGTTGGGCAGCACGTAGCGGCCCACCACCGCGAGATTGCTGGGCGCGACGTCCTTCTTCGGCTTCTCCACCAGCGCGGTCACCTCGACGATCTCGCCGCCGTCCGAGGTGGACTGCGGCTTGACCGAGGCGATGCCGTACCGGGTGACCTCGTCCCAGGGAACCTCGATCAACGAGAGGACGATGCCACCGGTCTGCGCCTGCAGGTCGAGCATGCTGGGCAGCAGCGGGTCCTTGTCGTCGACGAACTCGTCGCCGAGCAGGACCGCGAAGGCCTCCCCGCCGACGTGCGACTCGGCGAACGAGACGGCGTGGCCCAGCCCCAGCGGCTCGGCCTGCCGGCAGGTGTAGATCTCGGCCAGCTCGGCCGGGCGCTTGACCTCGGCCAGGCGCTTGAGATCACCCTTCGCGGTCAGGTGCTGTTCGAGGTCGGGTCGGCGGTCGAAATGATCCACCATCGAGGTCTTGCCGCGCCCGGTGACCAACAGAATGTCGTTGATCCCGGCCGCCGCCGCCTCCTCCACGATGTACTGCAGGACGGGCCGGTCGACGACCGGCAGGAGTTCCTTGGGCACTGCCTTGGTGGCTGGCAAGAATCGGGTGGCGAGCCCCGCGGCGGGGATGACCGCCTTGACGGCACGCCGCGAGCGACCGTTGCTATCCGGTGCGGGCTGTTGGTCAGTCGAAAACTCCGGCATGTGGCCAGGCTATCGGCCGCGCGACTGTCGCGGAGCGTGTGGGCCGGTCGACGCGCCGCTTCCACCCCCACCGGCCACCAGTTCGGGTGCTCCCCCGGTGCTCAGGCCGGGTGCCGGGCTGGCGATGAGGTCCGCGTCCCCGCCGGCCGCCCGGCAGGTGTTCCGACCGGCCGCCTTCGCCGCGTACAGCGCGTCGTCGGCCGCCTCCATCACGGCCGGGCCGCTGGTCCCGTCGTCCGGGAACACCGCCACGCCAACGGAGACGGTCACCGGAACCCGGCCGGCCGGCTTGTGCACGCGGGAATCGGGCAGGCGGGGAGGTACCACCATCGGGGTTCCCCCGATCGCGGCGCACAGCCGCTCGGCCACCGTTATCCCGCCCGGCGCGTCGGTCTCCGGCAGCAGCAGCACGAACTCCTCGCCGCCGTGCCGGAAGGCGAGGTCGACCTCGCGGATCTCGGCGCGTACCCGGCGGGCGAACTCGACCAGCACCGCGTCCCCCGCGGCGTGCCCGAAGGAGTCGTTGACCTCCTTGAACCGGTCGAGATCCAGCACCAGCACGCACAGCTGGTGGCCGAACCGGCCGGCCCGCTCCACCTCGCGGCGCAGCGCCTCGTTCAGCGTCCGGTAGTTGTACAGGCCGGTCAGCGGGTCGGTGTGGGACAGCCGCTGGGCCTCCTCGTGCATGCGGACGTTCTCTACCGCGATCGCCGCCTGGCCGGCGAAGGTGCGCAGGGTGGCCACGTCGGCGTCGTCGAACTCGTCCGCGCCGAGCCGGTCGTAGAGGGCCAGCACCCCGCGTACCGAGTCCGGCCCGCGCAGCGGCACCGCCACATAGGTCAGGCAGGTCGGCTCCTCCGGCACCAGCGCCGGGCCGTCCCGGCCGACCCTGCCACGCAGCGGCGTCCCGGTGGCCGCGACCGAGCCGAGCAGCCCGGTGCCCAGCGGTACCCGCAGCGGCAGGTCGTCGCTGATGCCGACCAGCGCGTCCTGCTCGACCAGCAGTACCGCGCCGGAGCGCGCGCCGGTCACCGCCCGGGCGGTCTGCAGGATCACGCCGAGAATCCGGTGCAGGTCGTGCGTGCTGGACAGGGTGCGCCCGAGCATGTCGAGGTGCCCGCGGAGTTGGTCCCGGCTCGCGGTCAGCGCGCCGACGTACGCCTGCATCTCCCGGGTCATCCGGTTGAACGTGGCGGCCAGCCGGCCGATCTCGTCGAGGCCGCGCACCGGCGCCCGGGCGGACAGGTCCCCGCCGGCGGCCCGGTCGACCGCGCCGGCCAGCTCGGCCAGCGGCCTGGTGGTACCCCGGGCGAGCCACCACGCGACCCCGAGAGCGATCGTGGCGGCCAGCGCGACCGCGCCCGCCAGGATCGGGCCCAGGCCGCCGACGCCAGGGCCGGGCGTGGAGATGGCCAGCGGCAGCGGCTCGTCGGCCGCCGGGGTCAGGCGCCGCACGTACCGTCCGGCGGTGCGCCCGGTCTCCCCGTCGGGCAGTCCGGCGGCGACGTCCGCCACCCGCTCGGCCCGGTTCGCCGGCTCGGTCGACAGCGGCTCGGTGGACAGCGCCTCGGGCCCGCCGCCGATCAGGGTCACCGAGGCGTTCGGGGTGAGCCGGGCGAGCAGGGCAGCGTCCAGCGCGCGGACGGCGAACGCGTACCCGGCCGACACCCCGCGCTGGTCGCGCAGGGGCACCCGGGCGGCAATGGCCGTGTACCCATGCCCGGCGCCGGGTCGGGGCGCGTCCCCGGGAGGGCCGGCGCACTCGGCCCACGGTCGAGGCGGGGCGGCACCGGTGCTGAACAGCACCCGGCCGGAGCGGTCCTCCACCCGTACCGCGCCGGCCGCGCCGCCCGCGACCAGCGCGACGCCGTCCGGCTCGCGGGCCGAGTCGGGCAGCAGCGCGGCGGTGCTGGCGACCGCGTGCAGCTGCTGGCACAGTGCGTTCACCGAGCCGCGCACCGCGTCGCTGGCCAGGTTCAGCCGGTCGGCCGCCCGGGCAGAGTCGACCCGCTGCACGGTGAGGGCCACGAGGACCGCGCCGAGCAGCACGGGGCCGAAGACCACGGCGAGGAATGCCGCGGTCAGCCGGGCGCGCAGCGTGAATGCCAACGAAGTTCCTGGGCCGCCTGACCACCGCGCCGTGACCCGAAGCGGCTGCTAGCGGCCCGTGTCCCCCCTCCGGTTCTGATGCTGCCATAGTCAGCTGCAATAGACTGGTCTGGGCGAAGGATGTGTCGTGTCCGATTTTTCGCAGCAACCGAAGGCGCGGTTGCGCACCCAGCTGCTGGCCGCCCGGCGGGCCCGCACCGACCGTCCCGCCTGTGACGCGGCGATCGTCGAAAAGCTGGTCGCGCTGGCCGGCGGCCGGCGCACGGTGGCCGGTTACGTGCCGTTCTCCACGGAGCCCGGCGGCGCGGCGCTGCCCGACGCCCTGGCGGCGGTGTGCGACCGGCTGCTGGTCCCGCTGGTCCGGCCGGACCTCGACCTGGATTGGGAGGTCTACGACGGCGACGGGGCACCGCTGGGCGTACGCGCGCTCGGCGAGGCCGATGTGGTGATCGTGCCGGCGCTCGCGGTGGACCGTGGCGGCATGCGGCTCGGGCGCGGCGGGGGCTCGTACGACCGGGCGCTGGCCCGGATCGCGCCCGGCGCGCTGAGCGTCGCCCCGGTGTACTCGGACGAATTCGTCGATTCGCTACCGTTCGAGCAGCATGATCGGCGGGTCGGCGCGGTAGTGACACCCGAAGGAGTTATCCGGCTGTGACGTGACGCTCGCCCGACTGGACGAACGGCGTCCGATGACGCACCATTGGCACTCGAAGTATGTGAGTGCCAGGAGGATGACGTGCCGACTTACCAGTACGCATGTACCGCGTGCGGGCACCAGCTCGAAGCGGTGCAGTCGTTCAGCGACGAGCCCCTGACCGAGTGCCCGGTATGCGAGGGTCGGCTGCGCAAGGTGTTCTCGTCGGTCGGCGTCGTGTTCAAGGGCCCCGGCTTCTACCGCACGGACTCCCGGGACAGCTCGTCCGGCTCGACCGCCGCGAAGAACGGCGCGAGCAAGGACAGCCCGGCGAAGTCCGAGTCGAAGAGCGAGACCAAGTCGGAGACGAAGAGCGAGTCGAGCGCCAAGCCGGCCGCCTCGGCCCCGGCCGCCACGAGCTGACCCGACCACCCGATCGAATCGACTGACCCGGCCCGGCGCCGGGTCAGTCGGCGTTCACCAGCCCGGTGCGCACCGCGTACAGCGCGGCCTGGGTGCGGTCCTGCACGCCGAGCTTGGCGAGCACCGAGCTGACATGCGTCTTCACCGTCTTCTCGGACAGGCCCAGCCCGCGGGCGATCTCCCGGTTTGATCGACCACGGGCGATCTCGGCGAGCACGTCCCGTTCCCGGGCGGTCAGCCGCCGGTCGCCCGAGTGCTCTCGCCCGGTCGCGAGCAGCCGGGCGACCTCCGGATGCAGCAGCACGTGGCCCGCGTGGACGGCGCGGATCGCCGCCACCAGCGCGGGCGGATCGACATCCTTGTACACGTACCCGGCGGCACCGGCCCGCACGGCCGGCAGTACCGTCGCCGCCTCCGGGAAGCTCGTGATCACCAGTACCCTGGCCCGCACCCCCCGCTCGCGCAGCCCGCGCAGCGCGTCCACCCCGTCGCTGTCCGGCATCCGCAGGTCGAGCAGGATCACGTCGGGGTCCAGCTCGACGGCGGCGGCCACGCAGCCCGCGCCGTCGGCGGCCTCGCCGACCACCGTGAGGTCGCCCTGCACGTCCAGGAAGGTACGCAGTCCCTGGCGGACGACCGGGTGATCGTCCACCACCAGTACCCGGATCTGCTCGGTCACTGCCCCGCCGTCCCGTCCGCCCCGTCGGGAGCCGGAATCGACAGCCGCACCGTCGTCCCGGCGCCGGCCGCCGATCGCACGTCGAGCCGGCCCCCGACCGCCCGGGCCCGCTCCCGCATCGACGCCAGGCCGAGCCGGCCGGACGCGCCGACCCCGGTCGGCTCGAAGCCCCGCCCGTCGTCGCTGATCTCCAGCAGCACCGAGCCGCCCCGGCCCGACAGCCGCACCTGGACCCGGGACGGGCGGCCGTGCCGCAGCGCGTTGTGCAGCGCCTCCTGCGCGATCCGGTACGCGGCCCGCTCGCGCGCCGGGCTCAGCCGCGGCACCTCGTCGCAGGCGAAGCTCATCGCCACCGGATGCACCCGGTCCAGCAGCTCGACCTGCTTGCGCAGGGCCGCGTCCAGCCCGTCGCCGGCCAGGTCGGCTGGGTGCAGCCCGACCACTATGGCGCGCAGTTCGTCGGCCGCCTCGGCGGCCAGCCGGCGCACCGTGTCCAGTTCGCCGGCGACCCGGGACGGGTCGTGGGTGGCCAGCGTGGCGGCGGCCGCCGCGGTCAGCCGCAGGCTGAACAGCTTCTGGCTCACCGCGTCGTGCAGCTCCCGGGCGATCCGGTTACGTTCCTCCACAATGGACAGCTCCCGGCTGCGCTCGTAGAGCCGGGCGTTGACCAGCGCGATGGCCGCGTGCGCGGCGAGCAGTCGCAGCAACTCCTCGTCCTGCGCCGTGAATCCGCCGGGCGTGCGCTTGTTGGCCAGGAACAGCTCGCCCAGGATCTCCTCACCGTCCACGATCGGCATGCCGAGGAAGTCGGTCAGCACCGGATGCGCGTCCGGCCACCAGCCGAACCGCGGATGCTCCCGGATGTTGGCCAGCCGCACCGGGTTCGGGTCGCGCAGCATGACGCCGAGCAGGCCGTGCTGGCGCGGCAGCGGGCCGATCGCCCGCCACTGCTCGTCGCTGACGCCGTCGGCGAGGAACTCGGCGAAGGAGCCGTTGCCATCGGGCACGCCCAGGGCCGCGTACCGCGCGTCGAGCAGCCGCCGCGCAGAGGTCAGGATGGTCTGCAGCACCTCGCGGACGGACAGGTGCGAAGTCACCGCGAGCACCGCCGCGCTCACCTCGCGCAGCTCGTCCCGGTCGCACCCACCCATGCCGCAACGGTACCCAGCAGCGCGTTCGCCGGCATCCGGCCGAAGTCCTAAGACCATCGTCGTACCCCGCGCCGGGTCGCCGGCCCGATGCCGGCAGCGGGGGCCGCACCTAGCGTCGAATTCATGGATAACGAGCGAATCGCGATCATCACTGGCGCGTCGCGCGGGCTCGGCCTCGCGCTCGCCGCCGGTCTGGCCCGGGAGGGCTGGCGACTGGTCATCGACGCCCGCGACGGCGAGGCGCTCGCCGAGGCGGCGTGGGGGCTGCCCGGCCAACCCGCCGTGATCGCCGGCGACGTGACCGACCCCGGGCACCGGGCCGCCCTGGTCGAGGCGGCCACCCGGGCCGGCGGCCCCGATCTCCTGATCAACAACGCCGGCATCCTCGGGCCCACCCCGCTCCCGGCGCTAGCCGAATACCCGCTCGCGGTGCTGCGCGAGGTGTACGAGGTGAACGTGTTCGGTCCGCTGGCCCTGGCCCAACTGGCCCTGCCCGCACTGCGCGGGCGCGGCGGCACCATCGTCAACGTGACCTCCGACGCGGCCGTCGAGCCGTACCCGGGCTGGGGCGGGTACGGCTCGGCCAAGGCCGCGGTGGAGCAGCTCGGTCGCGTGCTCGCGGTCGAGGAGCCGGCGGTACGGGTGTGGACGGTGGACCCGGGCGACCTGCGCACCCGGATGCATCAGGAGGCGTTCCCGGGCGAGGACATCAGCGACCGCCCGCTGCCGGAGACCGTGGTGCCGGCGTTCCTCAAGCTGCTCGCCGAGCGGCCGCCGTCGGGGCGGGTGCGGCTGTGAGCGCGGTCGTGGAGTTCACGCTGCCGTCCGAGTCGGAGGCGCACGAGCCGCCGGAGGCGCGCGGACTGTCCCGGGACGGGGTGCGGCTGCTGGTCGGCGAGCGCGCCACCGGGCGGGTCAGCCACCACGGTTTCACCGACCTGCCCGGCCTGCTGCGCGCCGGTGACGTGCTGGTGGTGAACACCTCCGGTACGCTGCCGGCCGCGGTACCGGTGGTCGGCGAACCGCTGGCCGTGCACTTCTCGACCGCGCTGCCCGACGGCCGCTGGCTGGTCGAGCTGCGCGCCGCCGCCGGAAAGGCCACCGCGCCGCACGCGGGGGGCGGGCCGGGGCACCGGTACCCGCTGCCCGGCGGCGCGACGCTGACCCTGGACGAGGAGTACTCCCGGGGCCGGCTGTGGTACGGGCGGGTGGACGCCGCGGTACCGCCGCTGCTGCAACGCTACGGCGCGCCGATCCGGTACGGGTACGTGCCGCGGCCCTGGCCGCTGCCGTACTACCAGACGGTCTTCGCCACGGTGCCGGGCAGCGCCGAGATGCCCAGCGCGGCCCGGCCGTTCTCGGATCGGCTGGTGACCCGGCTGGTCAGCGCCGGCGTCGGTTTCGCGCCGATCCTCCTGCACACCGGCGTGGCCTCGCCCGAGGCGCACGAGCGCCCGTACCCGGAGCGGTTCACCGTGCCGGCGACCACCGCGCGGACCGTCAACCAGGCACGGGCCGCCGGCGGGCGGGTCATAGCGGTGGGCACCACGGCGGTGCGGGCGCTGGAGAGCGCGGCCAGCGGGGCCGGGACGGTCGCCGCGGCCGGCGGCTGGACCGACCTGGTGATCACGCCCGAGCGCGGGGTGCGCGTGGTGGACGGGCTGCTGACCGGACTGCACGAGCCGCGCGCCTCGCACCTGGACCTGCTGGCCGCGGTCTCGACGCCCGCGCTGCTACGGCGCTGCTACGCCGAGGCGATCGCGGCCGGGTACCTCTGGCACGAGTTCGGGGACGTCAACCTGCTCCTCTGACGCGCCCCGGGCCCGGGTCAGCTCAGCCGGCCGGCGAACGCCAGGACCAGGGTCTGCTCGGCGCTGGCCGGGTCCTTCGCCACCAGGGTCCGGCCGCCGGTCGCCGCCGAGATCTGCCGCAGCGCGTCGGCGTCCGCGTCCGGCCCGATGGCGATGTCGATGACCTGGACCGGGCGGTCGGCCCGCTGCTCGCTCTTGAGCTTGCCCAGCAGCTGCGTGAGCGTCATGCCGCTGGGCAGGTCGTTGCCGCCATCGGTGATCAGCACCACCGCGTTGACGCTGTCGGCCTGCCAGTGCGTCTGCATCTCCTTGAACGCCGCGTAGATGGTGTCGTAGAGCGGCGTGTGCGCCTGCGCCCGCAGGCCACCCAGTGCGTGGAGCATCGCCTGCTGCCGGCTGGTCCCGTCGACCTCGGCCATGCTCGGCCCGAACGGCACCAGTTCCCGGTACTCGTTCGCGCCGGCCCGCTGGCCGGAGAAGGCCCACAGCCCGATGTCGGTGCGCGAATTCAGCAGGCCGAACCCGGTGCTCGCGGTCTGCCGCATCAGCTCCAGCCGGCTCATCGAGGTACCCGGCACCGATTCCGCCATCGAGCCGGAGGTGTCCAGCGCCACCAGGATGTTGGACTGGCGCTGCATCGAGGTCCAGTCGGAGAGGAACTGCTTGAGGGTGGTCGGATCCGGGGCGACGCGGACGTTGTCGAACGTCGTCGGGAATCCGTCGTCGGCCGGCAGCGCGGCCGAGTCCCGCACGCCGTGGTCCGGCCCGCGCAGGCCACTGACGCCCAGCGCGTCGGCGGCGGTGCTGCCGTTGAGGTAAGCCAGGAACTGGTCGGCGGCGGAGCGCTTGTCCGCGCCTACCCAGGAGGCCGACAGCACCGCGTACGGGCAGTCCGCGACGACCGGCTGGCTGGGGTACACCGGTACCAGAAACTGCTCCGGGTTGGCCTCGTCGAACGCGGCCACGTCGCTCTCCAGGGCCGGAAAGGCCGCGATCGCGGCGTCCCGGCCGGCGGCGGTGCCGGGCTTCGCCGTCGTCGCGGCCTGGGCCGCGAAGAACCCGGTGGTATCCGGCTCGATCGCCCCGAGCGCCTGGCTGAAGCGCAGCGCCTGGACCAGCTGATCATCGTCGATGGCGCCGGTGCCGTCCCGGTCCAGGATGGTCAGGACGGCGGCGAGCCCGGCGGTCGACGTGGTCGCGTCGGCCATCCCGATCCGCAGCGAGGCCCACTCCGGGTGGCCCGCCTTTCCCCAGCCGTCGATGAACGTGCCGATCACATCGTTCCAGTCGAGGGTGCGCCCCGGCCAACCCAGCGCCCGCGCCAACGGCTCGCGCACGGCGAGGACCACCGGGGACGAGGCGACGCTCGGCGGCTGCATCGGCACCATGCCGGACGCCTCCGTGCGCCCGCCCGCCACCGACAGCCACAGGCTGGAGTCGGGGATCCACACGTCGGGGCGGGCCCCGTCGCGCGTGGCGTCCCAGTCTGGCCCCAGCGCGGCGGCGACCTGGTCGGGCTGCTTCGAGGTGACCCGGGCGGCCAGACACCGGCCGTTCAGCGCGGGCCGGGTCGCGGTCCAGTCCCGGGCGAGCCGGTCGAGCACCGGGTACAGGTTCGGGGCGGTGGTCACCGTGAGGGTGACCGGGTCGCCGGAGCAGTCGTCGGTCGTCGCGGCCGACGGCTGGCCGCCCGCCCCGATGAACGCGGCCGCCCCTACCAGGACGCCCGCGCTGGCCACCGCGGAGACCACCAGCCAGCGCCGCCCGATGACGGCTCTGCGGAACCAGCCGGGTGAGTGATGCGAACCGACCTCGATCCCGGAGCCGCTAACCGGCATCGCCGTCCTCCCGCCTGCCCGTCAAAGGGATGGGTGCGGAGCTGAGCCCGCGACGTATTGTGGCCGCCTTCGATCACGGGCGCCAGAGCCGGGCTCGGGTACGACGCGATAACGCTTTAGTCCCAGTGCGGCGGGCGGTCCTCCAGCAGCCGGTCGTCGTTGCTCTCGTGGTGCTCGCCCCAGCCACGGTCGGTGTCGTCGCGGGTCTGCTCGGGCAGCATCGGCTCGCCGTCCTCCAAGTCGACCTCGCGCTCCCCATCAAAGGAGTACCGCTCCTTCTCCATGCGCTTGAGCGTAGCCACTGATAGCGTCCAGTCCGTGACCGGCATCCGCCCGCGGGTTCACCCGTGAACGACGATCTGCAGTGGCGCCGGCCCACCGGCTCGGACGCCGGCCCCGCCGGCGCGGGCGGGCCGGGCGGCGACCGGACCCCGGACGGCGAGGCGCGGCCGACCTACGCCGGGCCACCACGTACGACTCCCCCTCCACCGGAGTGGCGCCCGCGCACGCTGATCCAGACGCCGCCGCCCCGCCGGCTGCCCACGCAGGACGCCGACCAGCTGGACGCCCGCGAGAAAGAGGCCCGCACAGTCACGTACGGCGTCGGCATGGTCGCCGGCGCCGTGCTGCTGATCGTGTTGTTCATCCTGTGCGGCCGGGCGCTGTTCTAGCGGGCTCTACCCGCGCCGCCCTCAGGGACGCGCCCAAGAACCACCGGCGCCACTTCGGGCCGGCGCCGGTGGTTGGAGAGCGTCGGCGTCAGTAGCCCTGCCAGACGATGTGCGCGGCGGTGTCCCCGGTGCGGAAGACGTAGTAGCCGGTCGTGATGGCCAGCCCGATCGTGACCACCCACAGCGGGATCAGGTACACGTTGCGCTCGCGGATCTCCGGTACCAGCACCGCGGCCAGCGCCACCACACCGAGCGCGATCGTCACGTACAGCGTGATCGTGCCGTAGTGGCGGTGCACGTCGATGTTGTTGAGGATCGCCGGCGAGGCGAGGTGCCGCCGGGCCAGCCGGGCACGGAAGGCGTCGCCGGACAACTTGGACAGCAGCGCGCTCAACGGTGCGATCACCGCGAGTATCACCACCGCCCAGGCGATCCGCGACCGTAGCTGGGGCACCAGCACATAGACCAGAGCCGCCACGATCAGCAGCGGAATGAAGACCACTGCCGCGTGTATCACCAAGGGATGCAGCGGTAAGCCGAAGAAGGTCTCAAACACACCCATAGACACGTCCGGATCATCTCGTTCGGTTCAAGCGATCAGGCTTTTCTTGAGTCGTTCCAGCTTGCCGTGGTGCAATGGAAACATGAACGGCGAGGATCAGCTGCGGACCAGGGGCCTACGGGTCACGCGACCCCGGCTGGCAGTGCTCGAAGTTCTCAACGATGGTGGCCACCCCGAGGTTGATGAGATCACCACTCGGGTACGTTCCCATCTTCCGGGCGTCTCCGTCCAGACCGTGTACGACGTTCTTGGCGCCCTGGCGCGGGCCGGGCTGGCCCGGCGGATCGAACCGGCCGGCTCCCCGGCGCGCTACGAGGCCCGGGCCGGTGACAATCACCACCACATCGTCTGCCGGGGCTGCGGCAAGATCGCCGACGTCGACTGCGCGGTCGGCGAGGCGCCCTGCCTCGACCCCTCCAACGCGCACGGCTTCGAACTGGACGAGGCCGAGGTGACCTTCTGGGGACTGTGCCCCCGGTGCCAGCGGCTGCGGCGTGCAGACTAGAGGGCGTGCAGATCACAGACGCGCGCGGCCGGTACCGGCGATGACCGGCGACCTGGGACTCTTCGGCCCCGATTCGGTGAGCTGGCGGCTGCACGCCGAGCCGATCCTGCTCCTGGGCGGCTTCCGCGCGCTCTACCTGCAGGCGCTACACCCGCTGGCGATGGCCGGTGTGATCCAGAACTCCAATTTCCGCGAAGACCCGTGGGCCCGGCTCGGCCGGACCAGCGAGTACGTCACGACGGTGATCTTCGGCACCACCGAGCAGGCGGAGGCCGCCGGCCGCCGGGTACGGGCGATCCACCAGCGGCTGCGCGGCATCGACCCGGAAACCGGCGACTTCTTCCGGATCGACGAACCGCGCCTGCTGCGCTGGGTGCACGTCACCGAGGTCGAGTCGTTCCTGACCACCGCCACCCGGGCCGGGATGGCGCTGAGCCGGGAGGAGATCGACCGGTACTACACCGAGCAGCGCGAGGCCGCCCGGCTGGTCGGGCTCGATCCACTGACCGTGCCCGGCACGGCCGCCGAGGTCGACCGGTACTACGAACAGATGCGCCCGGAGCTCAGGCTGACCCGGGACTCCGCCGACGCCGCGCTGTTCATGGCCGCGCCGCCGCTGCCGCACCGGCTCGGGCTCACCCCGGTCCGGCTGGCCTTGGGCGGGGTCGCGGCGCTGTCGGTCTCGCTGCTGCCGGCCTGGGCGCGCCGCCTCTACGGGCTGCCCGGCCTGCCCACCACGGACCTGTCCGCGGCCCTGTGGGCACGGCTGCTGCGCCGCGCGCTGGCCCTGATCCCAGAGCACTACCGCAGCGGCCCGCACCGCGACGCGGCGCTGGCCCGGGCGGCGGCGGTCGGGGCGCTCAGCTGACCGGTGCCTCCTCGGGAGGGCGCACGGCGTCCGTGCCCGGGGCGGCCACCCGGAACGACGGCGCCAGCCCGATGACCGCCAGGCACAGCAGGGCCGGTACGGCGAACGCCCAGCGCAGCCCGGCCGCCTGGTTCACCACGCCGATCAGCCCGGCGCCCACCACGAACCCGGCGTAGTTGAACAGGTTGACCCGGGCGATCGCCACCCCGCTGCCGGTCGGGTCCAGGGCGCCGGCCGCCGAGAACGACTGCGGCACCACCACGCACAGCCCGAGCCCGACGATCGCGAAGCCGGCGATCGCGAGCCACGGCGCCGGGGCCACGGCCACCAGCCCCATGCCGGCCGCGCCGACCAGCGCGCCGGCGGCGACCGGGAGCACCGGCCCGAACCTGCGCACCGGCCAGTCCGCGACCAGCCGGCCCAGCATCTGGCAGAGCAGGTACCCGGCCAGGCCCAGCGGCGCCACGCTGCTGCTGGCGCGCAGCGCGTCCTGCAGGTACTTGGCGCTCCAGTTCGAGGTCGCCGAGTCGGCGATGTACATCATCATGACCGCGAGCCCGATCAGCACTATCGGCGTCCACGGGATCCGGGGCGGCGGCGCGTCCTCGGGCCGGTCGACGGCCAGCGCGGCCGCCTCGCCACGCCGGTACTGCAGCGGGCCGGCGAGGATCGCGAACACCAGCCCGACCAGCGCGATGACGCCGAGGTTCGGGCCGAGGTGCACGTGCAGCCGCCCGGCACCGGCGTTGGCCAGCGAGCCGAGGATCCCGCCGATGCTCCACACGCCGTGGAAGGAGACCAGGATGCTGCGCCCGTACCGCTCCTGGACCGCCACGCCCTGCATGTTCACGGTCGCGTCGACGGCGCCGAGAGCCAGCCCGAACACGCTGACCGACAGGTACAGCACTGCCCGGTCCGGCGCGAAGCCGGCGCCGGTCATCGCGACGCACACGAGCGGGCCGGCCACCCGCAGCACCGGCGAGCTACCGATCCGGGGCGCCAGCACGCCCGCCAGTACGCTGCCCACCCCGGCCACCACGGGCACGATCAGCAGGATCAGGGTCAGCTGCCCGTCGGTGAAGTGAAAGTGATCCTGCAGGGCCGGCACCCGGGTGACCAGGCCGGCGAAGCAGAGCCCCTGAACGAAGTAGGCGCCGGCCGCGCCGAGCCGGGCCCGGCGGTCTCGTTGCTCGATCGGCACGGCGACTCCTCGGGTCCGACGTGACGCGAGTCACTTTCGGGTTTTGAGGATCTTCTCGCTCCGGGCCGCCGTACCGCAATCCCCCGAGCCGACCTACTCGTCCCGGGCCACCCCCGCCCACGGCTCCCGGGTAGGCGCCTGTTCGCCGGCCGGGCAGGTGCGCCGGTAATCGCACCAGGAGCACAGCGACCCGGGCTGGGTCGGGAACGCCTGGTCCGGATCGCCGCCGTCAGCCACGGCGCGCTCGGCGGCCAGAATGTCGCGGGCCGCCTCCTCCGCCCGGCGCAGATGCCTGGCCAGCGACTCCTCGGTGTGATCGTGGCCGCTGACCGTCTCGGTCGGCAGGTGGTGCAGCTCGACCCGGCGGCAGCGACGGCGGAACACCCGCTCGGCGGCGTAGGCGTACAGCGCCAGGGCCCGGGAACCCCGCGCGTCGTCCTCGGACAGCCCGGCCCGGCCGGTCTTGTAGTCCACGATCACCAGCTCGTCGCCGCGCCGATCGATCCGGTCCACCCGTCCGGACAGCGCCAGAGTCGCGGTCTTCGTCGCCACCACGCGCTCCACCCCGACCGGTTCGTCGAGCGGGTCGAGCCCGTCGACGTAGCGCTCCAGCCAGGCCAGCGCCCGGGCGAACGCGGCGCGCTCCTGATCGGTGTCGCGGTACCCCTCGCTGACCCAGGTGGCGCGCAGCAGCGAGGCCAGCCCCTCGGGGCGGCGCTTGCCGGGCGGCAGCGCATACCAGCTGCGCAGCGCGGTGTGCACGCTGGCGCCCAGCGAATTGTGCGCCCACGCCGGCCCCTTGGCCGGCGCCGGCCGGTCGATGTAGGAGTAGCGGTAACGCCGAGGGCAGTCCTCGTACGCGGCCAGCTTGCTGGGGGTGCACACGAACAGCCGCTCCGGCATCCCGTCGAAGCCGAGCTGCTCCGGTTCGGGGCGTCGTGGGCCTGGTGTCCGGTTGATGGTTGAGTCAGGCACATGGCCGATCCTGCCATCCGGGTGCGACACTGGTTGGTGCGGCGCGATCTCGCGCGCCAAAAGCGAAGGTCTGGGAGATATCGATGGGTTTTATGCGCTGGCTGCGCGGCGGTGACGAGAATTCTGCCGCGACGTCGGCGGTATCCGCGGGCCTCGCCGAGATCGACGGGCTCTTCCGACCTTCCAAGCACAAGCAGACCGAGCACGTCGAGGAGTCCAAGCGCAAGCGGGTCGATGTGGCCGCCGGCGCCGGGATCGACCTCGATCGCGGGGTCGCGGTGGTGCGGTCGAAGGACGGTGCCGAGGAGGACGGCGCCGCCGTGGTGACCACCCGCCGGACCATCACCCGCACGGTCTTCAAGCCCCGGCAGGAGACCTGGTGGAGCAGGCTGAGCCCGAGCTCACGCCGCCGGCGCCGCCGGCTGCGCGCCAAGGCACAGAGCACCGACTGATCGCTGCACCGACTGATCGCTCGGGCCCGCCCGCTCACGGCACTCGGATCTAGTGCGGTGAGTGCAGGAACCCGGTGACGAACGCTTCCACCGATTCCGCGATGAGCTGGACCGCGATCGCGGCCAGCAGCAGACCCGCGATGCGGGTCAACACCTCGATGCCGGACGGCCGAAGGATCTTCACGACCAGCCCGGAGAACCGCAGGACCACCCAGACGATCATGAGTGCCAGCAGGATCGCCACGGCGATCGCGAGGTAGTCGGCGACACCGTGCGCCCGGCGGACGAACAGCATGGTCGCCACGATCGCGCCTGGCCCGGCCAGCAACGGGGTACCCAGGGGCACCAGCGCGACGTTGGTGGTGGCCTCCGGATCCGGGTCACCCTGCTTTCCGGTCAGCAGCTCCAGGGCGACCAGCACGAGCAGCAACCCACCCGCGCCCTGCAGGGCCGGCAGGTCGATGCCGAGGTAGCGGAGGATCTGCTGGCCCCCCACGGCGAACACCACGATCACCCCGCCGGCCAGGGCGACCGCCTGCCAGCCCGCCCGGTTCCGCTCCCTCGGCGCCATCGCGCCGGTGAGGCCCAGGAAGATCGGTACCATGCCCGGCGGGTCGACGATCACCAGCAGGGTCACGAACGCCTCGACAAACAGTTTGGTGTTCACGATCCTGCCTAACACGCCGGGCCTAACCGATGATGGCCGGCCGCCCCCATGCGGCTGTGACGATCTTCTGGTACGCCTCCGGATCGGTCAGGTTGGCGCCCAGCAGCACCGTCTTGTTGCCGCCGTGGAAGTCCGATGAGCCGGTGGCGACCAGCCCCAGTTCGTCGGCCAGCTCGCGGACCCGCGCCCGCTGTGCCGGCGTGTGGTCCTCGTGCTCGGCCTCCAGCCCGAACAGGCCCGCCCCGGCCAGCTCGGCGATCAACGATTCCGGCACGATCCGGCCGCGCGCGGACGCCTGCGGATGAGCCAGCACGGGTACCCCGCCGGCCGCCCGCACCAGCGACACCGCCCGGAAGACGTCCAGGTCCGGCTTGGGCAGCCGGTACCGCTCGCCCAGCCAGCGCGGCCCGAACGCCTCGGACACGCTGCCGACCAGGCCGAGCCGGACCAGCGCGCGGGCCAGGTGCGGCCGGCCGATGGTGCCGCCCGCCGCGTCGGCGAGCACCCCGTCCCAGTCCAGCTCGATGCCGTCGGCCCGGATCAGGTCGACCATCCGCCGGGCGCGGTCCCGCCGGCCCTCCCGCACCTGGGCCAGCTCGGCGACGAGAACCGGCTCCTCCGGGTCGAACAGGTACGCCAGCAGATGCAGCGCGATCCCGGGCCGCACGCCGTTCCAGCGGCAGGACAGCTCCGCGCCGCGGACCAGGGTCAGCCCGGCCGGCAGCGCGGCCACGGCCTCGGCCCAGCCGCCCGTCGTGTCATGGTCGGTGAGCGCGATCACGTCCAACCCGGCGTCGGCCGCGGCCCGGACGAGCGCGGCCGGCGTGAGCGTCCCATCGCTCGCGGTCGAGTGCGCGTGCAGGTCGATCCGGGTCATCGGCCCAGCGCCGGTACGAGGTTCCAGTCACCGGCGGGTAGCCCGCTGATCATGACCGGCTCACCCACCCCGTCGGCCTCGCACTGGACCAGGCCGGTGTCGGTCGGGACCAGCACCTCGCTGTCGTCCTCCCAGACCGGGGCGCCCCGCCCGCGCACGCGGCAGTAGGCGCTGGTCCGGTCCGGGTTCCCCGAGGCCAGGTCGATGAAGGCCAGGCCGGAGTCGGTCTGGTCGGCCAGCCACTTCCCGCTCGGTGACCGGGCCGCCGCCTGGGCGGCCCCCACGGTCAGCCCGAGGTCGCAGCCGCCGATCGCGGCCGGGCGCAGCCCGACGGTGCCGTCGAGGTCGAAGTAGCTCAGGCAGCCGTCGGGGTTGTTCGGTGCGCCCTTGACCAGGCCCACCAGGCGGCTGCCGGAGCCGCCGTACACATCGGCGATGCCGGTGTTCCAGCGGAGGCTGACCGGCCCGGACGGGTCCCAGAAGCCGTACGCGCTGATCCGGCCCGTGCCGTCGGCCCGGCCCAGCACGACGCTGGCCCCGACGAAGGCGACCGGTACCGCGTGGTCGGTGAGCTGTGCCTTGGCCACCGGGTCGGCGCCGCCGAGCCCCAGCCGCCCGACGATCAGGGTCCGCGATCCGTTCGCGTCGCTGACCGAGGCGACCTCCTGGCCGTCCGGCGAGACGGTCGCGGCGGCCGCCGGCAGCGGTGTGCCGACCGGTCGACCGTCCGGCGTGAGCAGCCGGAGCGTGCCCGTCGCGCCGCCGTACACCCAGCCGGCCGGCACCCGGTACGCCCAGGTCACGGCCCCAACCCCGGTCAGTGCCAGGCGCCTGCCGTCGGAGGTCCACAGCTGGTTGCCCACGCGCAGGTCGAGCTTGATCGCCGGCTGGGTCGCGGCGACGTACGCGGACGCGGCCGGAACGACGATCGTGGTGACCCGCGCGCCGTGGCCGCGTACCACCTGGAAGGAGACCCCGGCCAGCACCAGGACGAAGACGCCGACCAGCCCGGCCAGCTCCCGCCGCCGGCGCAGTCGCCGGGCGGCGCCGATGACGCGCTCCGCGGGGCCGCCGGCGGGCGGCAGCGAGCCGACCCGCTCCGCGAACAGCGCGCGTAGCTCCTCTTCGAGGTTGGTCACGGTCCTTCTCCCACCGGTACCGCGGCCGGCTCGATGCCGTCCTCGGCCAGCCGCTTGCGCAGCGAGGCCAGCGCCCGGGCGCACTGGCTCTTAACGGTGCCTATCGAAATGTTCAGCAACCGGGCGGTGTCCGCCTCCGACATGTCCTCGTAGAAGCGCAGCACGAGCACGGCGCGCTGGCGGGCCGGCAACGTGGTCACGTGCCGCCAGAGCCGGTCGCGCTCGATCCGCTCGTCGATCCGGTCGGGCGCCGGCCGGTCCGGCAGTACCTCGGTCGGTCGCTCACCGTGCCAGCGCCGCCGCCACCAGCTGGTGGCGGTGTTGACCAACACGCGCCTGGTGTACGACTCGACCGCCTCGATCTCGCCCAGCCTGCGCCAGGCCAGGTACGTCTTGGTCAGCGTGATCTGCAGCAGGTCCTCGGCCGTCGCCCAGTCCCCCGCGAGCAGGTAAGCGGTGCGCAGCAACGCGGCCGAGCGTTCGGTCACGAAGGCCCGGAACTCGGTGTCGATCCGGGTCACCGAGCCGGTGTGTCCGCCGGAAGCGGGAGCCTGCGCCGCGTCTTCGCCGGCCGGCGTGCCCGCCGGTGGAACGGTCACGGCTCGACGGGCAGAGCGCAGCGCGCCTGGCCTCGCGGCCGGGTTCAAGGCGATCGAGGTCACGTCTCTAAAGACGCGCCATGGGGGCGCGAACGTTGTCAGGCGTCTGGACCCGGATCGTCGGGCACCTGCGCGAGCCGCGCCTCCACGGCCTCGGGCTCGTACATCTCCTCGACGATGCGCAGGTAGAGCTCGTTGGGGTTGGGCAGGGTGGGCACCCTGCGCAACGCCTGGTCCTGGCCCGCCGACTCGACCACGAACGTGCCGTAGTTGAGCATCCGTCCGAGCGCGGACTGCTGGTATTTCATGTCCGTCACGCGGGTCAGCGGCATCATGCCCACCGTGCGGGTGACCATGCCGTTGACCACCATGATTCGCTTGTTGGTCAGGATGAACCTGTCGAAGTACCAGTCCGCGATCCGCCATGACACGTAGACCATGACTGCCACCCAGACGATGAGCAGGAACGAGACGATCACCTTCTGGTCGTGCTTGGCCGTGAACCCGGTGGCCCAGCCGATGACGAAGGTGGCGATCGCCCCGATCAGGAACTCCTTGACCAGGTGAATCCAGTGCTTGCGCCATTCCCCACGGAACTTCTCCGTGGGGAACAGGTAGCGGGAGACCAGCGAGCTGGGCTCCTCCTCGAGCGGAACCACTGTCCGCGGGCCCACCGGGGCACCGCGCGACGGGATCCGCAGCCCCGCCAGCTCCGACTCCGGAATCTCCGGCGGAAGGAACTCGGCGGTGTCCGGGCCGTCGTCGTAGTCACCCGCGGTCTCCGGCCGGGATGGCTGGATCGACTCGGGTTCCTGGTCGCCCGGACGCCGGCGGCGACGTGACTCGTCGTCGGGTGGTTCGGGGTCGTCGGGTGACATGGACTCAGGCTATGAGCGAAGAGAAGAAGTTACCGAAGCCAGTAGCGATGTCAACGAGCGTGCTGCCCAGGGACTGGAACACGGCCGCAGCGCTTTCCGGCCGGTAGGCGACGAAGAAAATTAAGAACGCCACCAGCCCCCAGGTGAGGACCTTCTTGACCATGTTGGCCATCCCTCCCCACGGCACCCGTACACCATGTCCGGGCTGGCACTCAGGGTATCAGTTGCACTTCTTGCGGTGAATCTATTGCGTCGCACATCCGATTGACGAGTCGCGCCAATCTGCAGTCGCACGCTCACGCGCTGGTCACGCGGCCCCCCGCAAGTACGGCGACGGCGCGCCGTAAACAAGCTCCGGCGGCAGCCACTCGGTCAGGTCGTGCAAGACGACATCGTCGGTGAACAGATAGCCCGCGTCGGCGGGCCAGGCGACCGCGTACAGCCAGAGACCACGCGCCTCCCCCACGTACGCGCTGCGGTCCGCCGCCTCGCCGACTGCCCACAGTGGAGTCGGCCGGCCGTCCGCCTTCACCTTCGCGTGCGCGGCGGTGTTGTCATCCAGGGCGTCGGCCAGGTATGGCCCGGGGTCGGGTCCGGCCAGCCCGGCGAACCGGTTGCCCATGCCCACGCCGGGCTCCTCGGCGACCAGCACCACGTCGGCCGGGCCGCCCAGCGGGCCCGGTCCGGTGCAGGCCAGGGCGGTGGCGGCGGCGCCACCGCGATCGTCGCCGGCCCAGCCCACGCCGGTGACCGTCCAGCCCAACGGCAGCGGCCACGGGCACCAGATCGGCACCCCGCCGGCATGCGCGGCCGCGGCCTCGACGACCTGCGGGCCGATGTGCTCGGCCACGTGCAGCGGCGGCATCGGCCCGCAGGCGTCGCAGCGCCAGTCGGAACTCATCAGGCCCGGCGACCGCATCGGGCCACCGCACCTCGGGCAACTCACCGCCATGCCCATCACTCCACACTCACGCAGGACGATCCGTGAGTCAAGCTTCCGGCGGCGGTTCGGCATGCTGGCGGATCCACGAGTACATCGCGATGCCGCTGGCCACGCCCGCGTTGATCGAGCGGGTGGAGCCGTACTGGGCGATGAACAGCACCCGGTCGCAGGCCGCCCGGGCCTCCTGCGACAGCCCCGGCCCCTCCTGGCCGAACAGCAGCACGCACCGGCGTGGCAACGGGCTGGACTCCAGCAGCACGGCGCCGGGCAGGTTGTCGATGCCGATCACCGGCAGCTCGGCCGCGCGTGCCCAGCCGACGAACTGCGTGATGGTCTCGTGGTGACGCACGTGCTGGTACCGGTCGGTCACCATGGCGCCGCGCCGGTTCCAGCGCCGCCGGCCGACCACATGCACCTCGGCCGCGAGAAAGGCATTCGCGTTCCGGACCACTGTGCCGATGTTGAAGTCGTGCTGCCAGTTCTCGATGGCCACGTGGAACTCGTGCCGCCGGCCGTCGAGCTCCTCGACGATCGCCTCGTGCCGCCAGTACCGGTACCGGTCCAGCACGTTGCGCCGGTCGCCCTCGGTCAGCAGCGCCGGGTCGTACCTGGGCTCCGCCGGCCAGGGCCCGGTCCACGGCCCGACACCAACATCCTCATCCATCGCGTGCAGAGGCTAACGCCGGCCGCGACCGGTCCCGGCGCGGACCCACCGACCCGGCGCGGACCCACCGACCCGGCCCGACCCACCGGCCCGGCGACCCGACCCACCTGCCCGACCCACCGATCGTGCCCGGGGCTCGGGGCTCAGCACTCGAAGGCGGCCGCGAGGTCGTCGAGGAACCGGCGCTCGGCCGGGCTGATCGTGACCCCGCCGAGGCCGAGCACCCCGCCGCTGCGCGACGCCTGGCACACGCTTTCGGCGATCGATTCGATCCAGGCCCGGTACGCGCCGGAGTCCGCCGGCTCGGCGTGCGCGGCCAGCGACGCGGCGGCGAGCCGACAGGCGTCCAGTACGCCGGCGATGGCGGCCTCGCGGTCGCTGAACTCCTCGGCGGCCGGCGGGTCGTTGTCGGCCCCCTCGTCGATCGTCTCGGCCACGCCGCGGACCAGCCGGCTGTCCGAGCCCCGGGCGGCGGCGATCGCCTCGGCGCCGGCGGCACCCTCGACGAGGGTGCGCCGAGAGGTGTCGGGCTCGGCCGAGGTGGCCGCGACCGCCACGCGGCCGGGCAGCCGCACCAGGAGATCCCACTCGTCGCTCGGGAACGGCAGCCCGGCTCGCGTGCGGTTGGACATCACTGACCTCCCAGGTCAGCACAGACGTGAAAGCTGACCTCTCCCAGGTCAGCGTGGCACGCCCGACGGGCCGGGTGGCGGTAAACCGGCCGGACCGCGCCGCGGGTCAGTCCCGCTCCGGCGGCAGGTGCTCCGGGAAGCTGGGCAGCTCCGGCCCCGCGTGCTCGCGCTTGGGCACCATCACCCGCCGCCGGAACACGCAGACCATCGTGCCGTCCTGCTTGTAGCCCCGGGTCTCCACGGTGACCACCCCGCGGTCGGGCTTCGACCCCGACTCCTTCTTCGCCAGCACCGTGGTCTCGCCGTAGATCGTGTCGCCGTGGAAGGTCGGCGCGACGTGGCGCAGCGACTCGACCTCGAGGTTGGCGATGGCCTTGCCGCTGACGTCGGCGACCGACATGCCCAGCAGCAGCGAGTAGATCAGATTGCCCACCACCACGTTCCGGCCGAAATCGGTCGAGGTCCGCGCGTAGTGTGCGTCCAGGTGCAGCGGGTGGTGGTTCATCGTGATCAGGCAGAACAGGTGATCATCGGACTCGGTCACCGTCTTGCCCGGCCAGTGCCGGTACACGGCACCGATCTCGAACTCTTCGTAATACCGGCCGAACCGCATGGAAGTTACTATGCCGTACGGTGGCCCGAGCCGACCGACCCCGGACGCAATGAACGGCGGGGCCCTCCCCGGCGCCCGCCGCCCACGCTCTGATGTCACTAATTGTGACTAAACCACGAAGCTATGCAAAGAGACGCGGGTCACAGTTACCGAACCGTGAACTATATTAACCATGCGTATGTAAATGATTACCCACCGTCGATGCCATCGAGGACCGTGGCGGCCCCGGCCGCCGGGCGGTGTCAACCACATGACGCTGGGTAACCAAATATCCGACGGGAATGTTGACGAGGCAGCGGTGGTTATCGCAGCCGTAAGACCACGAACCGAATCGGAGATGTGATGGCTACCAAGACGCTGACCGCGGAGAACTTCGGTGAGGTCACCGAGAACAACGGCATAGTGCTCGTGGACTTCTGGGCGACCTGGTGCCCGCCGTGCCGCGCGTTCGGCCCGGTCTACGAAAAGGCGTCTGAGAAGCACTCGGACATTGTCTTCGGCAAGGTGGACACCGAGGCCGAGCAGTACCTCGCCCAGCAGTTCGGCATCCAGTCCATCCCGACCGTCATGGTCGTGCGGGACGGCGTGATCGTCTACGAGCAGCCCGGCGCGATGCCCGAGGCGATGCTCGAGTCCCTCATCGAGCAGGTCCGCGATCTCGACATGGACGAGGTCCGCAAGCAGGTCTCGGCCCAGGGCGCTGGCCAGTAGGCAGCCCCTCGCGGACTCCGATCGCCCGGCGGCGCCCCAGATGCTGGTCATCTGGGGCGCCGTTTCGTGTCGCGATCGGGCCTCGCCCCCGGGTCCCGCCCCCGACCAGGTCCCGCCTCTCGACATGCCTCTCGTACACGTGTGCTAAAGTACGCAGGTGCGCTGGGACGGGCTCAGGACCGAGGTCGACGAGGCGCGGGCGGCGCCACCCTTGCCGCTCGCGCTGCCCGGCGCGGTCGCCCGCACGTTCGACACGCCCGGCTTCGCCGGGATGACGTTCTACGAGGTGCAGGCGAAGTCCATCATCAACAAGGTGCCCGGGGCCTCCCGCGTGCCGTTCGAGTGGACCATCAACCCCTACCGCGGCTGCGGCCACGCGTGCACCTACTGCCTGTCCGGCGACACCCCCATCCTGATGGCCGACGGCCGGACCAGGCCGCTCGAGCGGCTGCGCCCCGGTGACCTGATCTACGGCACGGTGGAGCGCGACGGCCGGCGGGTCTACACCATCACCGAGGTGCTCGACCACTGGTCGACAGTGAAGCCGGGCTACCGGGTGCGGCTGGCCGACGGCACCAGGCTGGTCTCCAGCGGGGACCACCGGTTCCTGACCTCCCGCGGCTGGCGCTACGTCGCCGGGGCTCCCGGCCGGCCGCGGCTACGGGTCGGCGACCGGCTGGCCGGCGTGGGTGGGCTGGGTCCGCAGGCCCGCACCGACGGCAACGAGTCCGCCGACTACCGGCGCGGCTACCTGTGCGGCGCGATTTCCGGTCAGCGGGCGGTCTGCACCGAGGGCGAGGTGGTGGCCCGGATCCGGCGGTACCTCGGCGAGTTCGGCGCGGATCCGGACGGCTACCGGTACGAGCATGGCGGCGCGGGCCGGGCGGCGACCATGACGCTGCGCACCTCGACCCCGATCGGCGAGCTCACGGCGTGGCCGGAATCGCCGACCGACGAATGGCGCCGGGGGTTCCTGGCCGCCGTGTTCGACCGCGAGGGCGGGCTCGACGAGCGGGGCACCGTGGTCGGGCGGCGCGACACCGACGCCATCCAGCTCGCGCTCAAGTACCTCGGCTTCGAGTTCACCACCGAGCCGGACGGCGCCGTGCGCCTTCGCGGCGGGCTGCCCGCCTCGGTGCGCTTCGGCCAACTGGTCGATCCGGCGTGCCGGTCCCGGCGCGGCATCCTCGGCCGCCCGGTCGGATCACCACGGTCACTGACGGTAACCGCAATCGAGCCGCTCGGGCTGGACCTGCCGCTGTTCGACATCACCACCGGGACCAGCGACTTCGTCGCGGCCGGCGTGATCAGCCACAACTGTTTCGCCCGCAACACGCATACCTACCTCGACCTCGACGCCGGGCACGACTTCGACAGCAAGGTGATCGTCAAGGTCAACGCCGGCGCGCTGCTGCGCCGTGAGCTGGCCTCGAAGCGCTGGCGGGGCGAGCCGATCGCGATGGGCACCAACGTCGACTGCTACCAGCGCGCCGAGGGCCGCTACCGGCTCATGCGGGAGATCCTGGCCGCGCTGCGCGACTTCGCCAACCCGTTCTCCATCCTCACCAAGGGCACGCTCATCACCCGGGACCTCGACCTGCTGCGCGAGGCCGCCTCGGTCACCCAGGTCGGGCTGAGCATGTCGATCGGCTTCGTCGACGAGGCGCTGTGGCGCTCGGTGGAGCCGGGCACCCCGTCCCCGCGCCGGCGCCTGGACGCGGTCCGGACGCTGACCGACGCGGGCTTCGGCGTCGGGGTCCTGATGGCGCCGATCCTGCCTGGGATCACCGACGACGATGCCTCGATGGAGGCCACGGTCGCGGCGATCGCGGACGCCGGCGCGGTCAGCGTGACCCCGCTGCCGCTGCACCTGCGCCGAGGCGCCCGGGAGTGGTATCTGAGCTGGCTGGGGCGCACCCGGCCGGACCTGGTCCGCCACTACCGGGAGCTGTTCCGCGGCGGCTCCTACTCGCCGTCGGACTATCAGCGGCAGGTCACCGACCGGGTCCGGGCAATGGCCGGGCGGCACGGCATCGGGCCACGGGATCGCGCGGCGGGCCGGCTGGCGCCACTGCCACCGCCACCGCCGCGGCCCGAGCCTCCCGTGCAGCTGACCCTGCTCTGAGAGTCCGGACGCGGCGGGAACGGCCCGCCCGGCGACGTAGGCTCGACGGGTGAGGACCCCGGAGCAGATCCTGCGGGACTCCACCACCGTCGCGGTGGTGGGAGCGTCCCGGTACCCCGAGAAGAGCGCCCACACGGTGCCGCTGCAACTGCTGCGGCACGGCTGGCGGGTCATCCCGGTCAACCCGCACGCCGAGGAGATCTGGGGCCAGCGGTGCTACCCGACCCTGGCCGCGATCCCGGAGGCGGTCGACCTGGTCAACGTGTTCCGGCCGTCCGCCGACACCCCGACCGTGGCCCGCGAGGCGGTGGCGATCGGCGCCACGGCGCTGTGGCTGCAGCAGGGCATCGCCAACGAGGAGTCCCGCGCGACCGCCGAGGCCGCCGGCATGGACTACGTAGAGGATCACTGCATAGCGGTCGAGCGGGCGATCCGGGAGCTGACCAAGCGCACCGGCTGACCGGGGGCGCCGCTACTGCCGGTACTCCTTGAGCAGGCCGCGCGAGATGATCGTCTTCTGGATCTCGCTGGTACCCTCGCCGATCAGCAGGAACGGCGCCTCGCGCATCAGGCGTTCGATCTCGTACTCCTTGGAGTAGCCGTACCCGCCGTGGATGCGGAACGCCTCCTGCACCACCTCGGCGCAGTACTCCGAGGCCAGCAGCTTGGCCATTCCGGCCTCGACGTCGTTGCGCTGGCCGGCGTCCTTGAGCCGCGCCGCGTTGACCATCAGGGCGTGTCCCGCTTCGATCTTGGTGCCCATCTCGGCCAGCTTGAACGCGATCGCCTGGTGCTCGTACAGCGGCTTGCCGAACGTCTGGCGCTGCTGGGCGTACCCGACGGCCAGTTCGAAGGCGCGGATCGAGATGCCGCACGCGCGCGCCGCCACGTTGACCCGGCCCACCTCGATGCCGTCCATCATCTGGTAGAAACCCTGGCCGGGCTCGCCGCCGAGGATGGCGTCCGCGCTTACCCGGTGGTCGTCGAGGATCATCTCGGTCGTCTCGACGCCCTTGTAGCCCATCTTCTCGATCTTGCCGGGGATGGTGAGCCCCGGCGCCGTCTCGCCGAAGCCCGGCCGCTTCTCCAGCAGGAACGCCGTCATGTCGCCGTACACGCTCGGTGCGCCGAGGTCGGTCTTGACCAGGGTGGCCACCACCGACGAGTACGCGCCGTTGGTCAGCCACATCTTCTGGCCGTTGAGGACGTACCCGCCGTCCACCGGCACCGCCCGGGACCGGATCGCGGCGACATCCGAGCCGCAGCCCGGCTCGGACATCGAGAACGCGCCCCGCATCTCGCCGCTGGCCAACTGGGGCAGCAGCCGCCGCCGCTGCTCGGGCGTGCCGTGCCGGGAGATCAGGTAGGCGACTATGAAGTGGGTGTTCACGATGCCGGAGATGGACATCCAGCCGCGCGAGAGCTCCTCCACCACCAGCGCGTAGGTCAGCAGCGACTCGCCCAGGCCGCCGTACTCCTCGTCGATGGTCAGGCCGAACAGGCCCAGCTCCCGCATTCCGTCCACGATCGCGGTGGGGTACTCGTCGTCGTGCTCGAGGCGCCGGGCGTGCGGGATGATCTCCTTCGACACGAAGGCCCGCACGGTGGACAGGATCTCCTGCTGGACATCGGTCAGGCCGGGGGTCTGGGCGAGGCGGGCCATCGGGGCCTCCATTCATTACTGGCCAGTAATCAATGAGCCTTGCTGCAGTATGGGCGCGCCCGGGCGGCCGAACCAAGCGGTCGGCATCGTTCGAAGCCTGTGAAAACCCTCACCGATCCCGGCTACGCTCGATCAAGGTGAGGAGGAGCCGAATGAGCTGGCCACCGAGGGAGGGCGACCAGAACCCAGGTCAACCGTCGTACGGCCAGCCGTACGGGCAGGCCGGCTACGGCCAGGCCGGCCAGGGCCAGCCGTACGGGCAGCCACCGGGTACCACCAACCTGATGGCGATCCTCGCACTGATCTTCGCGTTCGTGTTCGCTCCCGCCGGGATCGTGCTCGGTCACTTCGCCAGGCGGCAGATCAGGCTCACCGGGGAGCGCGGCGCCAACCTGGCGATGGCCGGCCTGGTGCTCGGCTACGTGTTCACCGCCATCGGGCTGCTCGCCTGCTGCGGCCTGCTCTCCCTGCTGATCTCGATCAGCCGCAGCCCCGGCAACCGGTGACCGCCCGGCCCGGCTAGCGGAAGGCCGCCTCACGCACGCTGTTCCCACCGTCGACCACCAGCATCTGGCCGGTGATGTACGAGGCGCCCGGGGAGCACAGGAACGCGATGGTGGCGGCCACCTCGTCGGGCGTACCGGGCCGGCCGGCCGGGCTGCCCAGGCCCTGCTTGAGCTCCACGAACGTCGATGACGCCGTGTGGATGATGCCCGGTGCCACCGCGTTGACGGTCACCCCGTCGGCGACCAGCTCCATCGCCAGTGCCCTGGTCAGCCCCACCACTCCGGCCTTGGCCGCCGCGTACGCCCCCTCGGTCGGCAGGGCGTTGACCGGGCCGGCAGTGGCCGCCAGGTTGACCACCCGTCCCCAGCCCCGCTCCGCCATGCCGGTGACGAACGCGCGGCTGACCAGGAACGCCGTCGTGAGGTTCCGGTCGATCTCGGCCCGCCACTCGTCCAGCGACAGCTGGGCGACCGGGCGCAGCACCTCCGGGCTGGCCTTGCTCGCCAGGCCCGCGTTGTTGACCAGCACGTCCACCGGCCCGAGCTGCTCGGCGATCGCGTCGGCGAGCGCGCCGACCTCCGCCTCATCCGTCAGGTCGGCGACGAATCCGGTGACCTTCAGCTCGCCCGCCCGCTCGTGGATGCGCCGGGTCGTGGAGACGATCGCCACCTCGGCGCCGAGCGCGGCCAACCGCCGGGCGGTCGCGTACCCGATGCCGTCGGGACTGCCCGCACCGGTGATCAACGCTACCCGGCCGTCCAGCCGGTCGGAGAGTTGATCCGGCTCAACCGCCGTCGATAGGGCCACACCGTTGACCGAGCCCATGCCCACCTCGCTCCACTCGTCCATTACGCAGATCCTGCCCGGTCCGCGCAACCCGGGCAACGAACAGCGCCGGGCGTCACTTGTCGTAAGAGCCGGTTACCCTGATCAACACCTCTCTCAGATTACGGAGACCTTCGATGACCTATCCTCCGCCTCCCGGAGGCTGGCAGGACCCGGCGGGCGAGCAGCCCACCTATATCGACCCGATCAGCGGGCAACCCGCCACGGTGTCGTCCGACCCGGCCCAGGCATCCCCGGCCGCCGCACCGGCGCAGCAGCCCACCCAACCCGCGTACCCGACCTACCCGGGCTACCCGACCGGCGCGCCGCAGCCCACCCAGCCGCCGTACCCGACCGACCCGCAGCAGCCCGCCCCCGGGTACCCGGCCGCCCAGCCGCAGTACCCGCAGCCCGGCTACCAGGCTTACCCGACGTACCCGGCCTACCCCGGCTACCCGATGCCCGGCGCGGGCGCGCGGAACAACGGGCTCGCCATCGCGTCGCTCTGCGTCTCGCTGGGCGGCCTCGTGTTCCTCGTCTGCTACGGCGGCGGTGGCCTGTTGGGCATCGTCGGCGCGATCCTCGGCCACGTCGCCAAGAGCCAGATCAAGCAGCGCGGTGAGGCGGGTCGCGGGATGGCGCTCGCCGGCATCATCATCGGCTGGGTCTCGGTGGCGCTCGGCGTGCTCGTGCTGATCGGCTGGATCTGGCTCTTCCGGTGGGCGTCCACGCAGGACCTCAACTGACCGGCCCGCGGCCGGCCCACCGGGGGCGGGCGACTGGTCTGGGTCGTCGCACGGCGTCAGACGCCGAGCCAGACCAGTCGGGAACCGGCGCGGCCGCGGTCGCGGTCGCGTAGGTGGTGCGCCCGGCCGCCGTCCCAGGCGTACCCGTGCCCCGGGCGGGCTGCCCCGCCCGGGCCCGCTAAACCCGGCGCCGCTAGTCCGGCGCCGCTAGTCCGGCGCCGCTAGTCCGGCGTCGCTAGCCCCGGCGCCGCTAGCCCCGGCGTCGCTAGCCCCGGCGTCGCGGGCCCGGCCAGCCCCGGCACCGGGCTCAGGCCGTCGGCGGGGTGAACGTCGTGGTCCGGCTGAGCCCGGCGGCCCGGCCCTTCGCCGCGATCACCAGGGCCATCTTGCGGGACGCCTCATCGATCATCTCGTCGCCGAGCATCACCGCGCCGCGCTTGCCGCCCGCCTCCGAGGTCCAGTACTCGTAGGCGTCGAGGATCAGCTCGGCGTGGTCGTAGTCCCCCTGGTCCGGCGAGTAGACCTGGTTCGCCGCCTCGATCTGGTCGGGGTGCAGCACCCACTTGCCGTCGAAGCCCAGCGCGGCCGACCGCTTCGCCACCTCGCGGAACCCGTCGATGTCCCGGATCTGCAGGTACGGTCCGTCAATCGCCTGCAGGTCGTAGGTGCGGGCCGCCATCAGGATGCGCATCAGGATGTAGTGGTACGGGTCGCCGGGGTAGCCCGGGTGCAGCGCCCCGACTGCGAGCGAGCGCATGTTGATGCTCGCCATGAAGTCGGCCGGCCCGAAGATGATGGTCTCGACGCGTGGCGACGCGGCGGCGATCGCGTCGACGTTGACCAGCCCCTTGGCGTTTTCGATCTGGGCCTCGATGCCGATGCCGCCGACCGGCAGGCCGAGCGCCTTCTCCAACTGGGTCAGCGTCAGGTCGAGCCACTGCACGTGCGCCGGCTCCTGCACCTTCGGCAGCATGATGGCGTCGAGGAATTCGCCGGCGCCCTCGACGATCTCCAGCACGTCGCGGTAGGTCCACTGCGTGGTCAGGTCGTTGACCCGCACCACCCGGGCCTTGCCGGCCCAGTCGCCGTCGCGCAGCGCGGCCACGATGTTCTTGCGCGCCCCCGGCTTGGCCAGCGGCGCGACCGCGTCCTCCAGGTCGAGGAAGACCTGATCGGCGGGCAGGCCCTGAGCCTTGCCGAGCATCTTCGGGTTGGAACCCGGCACGGCCAGGCATGACCGGCGGGCGTGGCCTGCAGCACCCATCGCAGGGACTCCTCGAGAGCTGTTTGGTTACTTGCGCGTACGGTAGCCTCGCTCCGTGGCCGACGAAAACGAAGCTGTGGGAGATTTCACCGGCAAAGTAGTCGTGGTAACCGGAGCGAACTCGGGCATCGGCCTGGCCGCGGCGCGGGAATTCGCCCGGCGTGGAGCCCGGGTCGGGCTGGTGGGCCGCGATGTCGGCCGGCTCGACGCCGCTCTCGCCGCGGTGCGGGCGGAGGCCCGGCCGGACGCGGCACCGGAGGCGTTCCAGTGCGACTTCTGCGTGCTCGAGGACGTCCGGCGGCTGGCCACGGCGCTAGCCTCCGCGTACCCGTCGATCGCCGTGCTGTGCAACAACGCCGGCGGCGTGCAGCACAGTAGACAGTTGACTGTGGACCATCACGAGGTGACCATCCAGGCCAACCACCTGTCCCCGTTCCTGCTCACCAACCTGCTGCGCGATCAGTTGCGCGGTGGCCGGGTGGTCAACACCGCCTCCACGGCTCACCGGTACGGACAGCTGGACGCCGACGACCTGGACTGCTCGGGGCGGTACCGGGCGATGGCCGTGTACGGCGCGAGCAAGCAGGCCAACATCCTGTTCGCGGCCGAGGCGGCGCGCCGCTGGTCGGAGATCCTCTCGTTCTCGTACCACCCCGGGGTGGTGCGCTCGCGGTTCGGCCGGGGCAACGGGCTGTTCGAGACCTTCTACCGGGTGGCGCCGCTGCTGCGCACCCCGGAGCAGGGGGCGGACACCATGGTCTGGCTGGCCGGGGCGCCACGCTCCCAGGTGGACAACGGTGCCTACTACGTGAACCGGTCGGCGCGGCCGCCGAGGCGGCACGCCGCCGACGGCGCCCTGGCGGCGAAGCTGTGGGAGGTCAGCGAGGTGATGGTCGGGCTGGCCGGCGAGGAGGCGATCACCAGCCCGGACGGCACCCCGGCTCGCTGAGCCGGCCGCGCCCCAACCGGCCCGTGACCGACCGGCCCGTAACCGACCAATCGGGCCGGGATGATCGTGCCGGGATGGTCGGGCCGGGACGGGTCGGGCCGGGACAGGTCGGGCCGGGACAGGTCGGGCCGGGGCGGCGGTCACGCCCCCTCGGGCGGCGTGGGCGAGAGCCGCATCAGGCGCCGGGCGCCGAGCACCACTATCGCCACCCCGACGACCAGCAGGCCCAGCCCCGGCAGCTGGCCGCCGCGCGGTGTCTGTCCCAGCCACAGCCAGCCCAGCAGCGCGGCGCCCGGTACCTCGAGCAGGAACAGCACGGAGACGGTCGTCGCCGCCACTCGTTGCAGCGCGTAGTTGAACATCGAATGCCCGAGCAGCTGCGGGCCGGCCGTCATGGCCAGGATCGCCAGCCAGGTCGTGGCCGGGTACGAGTGCAGGCGCACACCGCCGGCCACGCACACGATCAGCAGCAGCACCGCGCAGGCGCCGTAGCAGATCGACGTGTAGGTGAGGGTGCTGGTGGTGGCCCTGACCCGCTCGCCGAACGCGGTGTACACGGCGCCCATCAGCCCGCCGGCCAGGGCCAGGAGGTCGCCGGTGAAGGCCCGGCCGGAGGTGGCGAAGTCGGACCCGGTCGCCACCACCGCTCCGGCTATCGCCACGGCGATGCCCGTCCAGACCACCCCGGGCAGCCGCCGGCCCTGCGCCAGGGCGATGAGCCCCTGCCACACCGGCTGGGTGGCCACCAGCGCGGTGGCGGCGGCGATGCTGGTGTACTTCGCGCTCGGCACCCAGGTGCCGAAATGTCCGGCCAGCGCCGCCCCGGCCAGGGCGCAGGCCAGCACGCCGCGCCAACCCAGCTTGGTCAGCTCCGGTCGCCGTGTCGCGCCGACCGCCGGGGCCAGGACCGTCGCGGCGAAGGCGTTGCGCCAGAAGGCGATGGCCAGAGCCGGCGCGGCGGCGTACGCGATCAACGGTGCCGACGACGAGATCGCCAGCACCGCCACGGTAAGCGCGGCGACCGTGGGGAGCATGGCGGAGGGGCGACGTGGCACGGTCTCCGATGATCGCACGCGGGCCGGATCGGCTGGTCGGTAGCGCGGGATGAGGGCAGGGCGCTGTACCGATCGCACCGTGGCGGGGGCCCCGAACCGGTCAAACGTGGGAGACGATCACGTTATCGGGAGGGCCGAACGGGGCCCGGGGTCGGGGCCGATCGCATACGGGCAACATAGGGGGAACCGACGATGCGCGACCGGCCGGAAGTCGGATAGTGTCGTGCCGTTCCCGACTGAATGTCCCTCTCTACCCCTCGGAGGGCCTCGCGCCATGTCGGGCTTCCAAGCCGTTTTGTTCGATTTCTTCGGCACGCTCACCACCGCGGTCGAACGCGGAGAGGCTCACACATACATCGCTCGGCGGCTCGGCTGCTCGCCCGCCGCCTTCAACACCGAACTCAACCGGTCCTTCCCGGTCCGGGCCCGGGGCGGTTACGGGCCGCCAATCGAGGCGCTGCGCCGGGTCGCCCTCGACGCCGGGGGCTCTCCGAGCGAGGAGCAGCTCGCGGCGTGCGTGGTCGCCCGGGTGGCCGCGGTGCGGGCGGACACCCGGCTGCGGCCCGAGGCCGTGCCGGTCCTCACCGACCTGCGCCAGCGCGGCCTGCTGACCGGCGTGGTCAGCGACTGCTGCCACGAGCTGCCGGTGTTCCTGCCCTCGCTGCCGGTGGCCCCGCTGCTGTCCACCTGCGTGTACTCGGTGGAGTTGGCGGCGGCCAAGCCCGACCCGCTGATGTACCTGGCGGCCTGCGAGCGGTTGGGCGTCCGGCCGCGGCAGTGCCTCTACGTGGGCGACGGCGGCAGCCGCGAGTTGTCCGGCGCCGAGGCCGTCGGCATGACCGCGATCCGGCTGGCCGCCCCGGACCTGGTCGGACATCTGCGCTTCAACACGGACGACGACTGGGTCGGGCCGGAGATCACCTCGCTGTCCGAGTTGCCGGGCCTGATCGACGGCGCGGCCGGCGCGTGGTTCCGCTGGCGCAACGCCGCGCTCGTCATCCCTCGCTGGACGGGGGCTGGTAAGCAATCCGGTCGGGCGGCAGCGGCAACGTCTCATCGTCACCGAAGGGCGAGCCAGCGCCGGCTCGATCGGCGGACAGCTCGGTGACCGGCAGCCGGCCGCCGGGGCCCAACGATGGCGGCCGGGACGGCCGCTCCCGGTGCCACACCACTCCCTCGGGTATCACCGGGTCGTGCGGCGGCCGGACCGGCGGGGCGGTGAGCGCGGCGAGCTCGGCGGCGCGGGCCGCCGCCTCGGCCTCGCGGGCGGCCATCGCCGCGTCCGGCCGGGACACCCCGCCCGGCCCGGAGCCCTCGGCCGCGATCCGCTCCTGAAGCCGGAGAATGCCGTGCAACAGCGCCTCCGGGCGCGGCGGGCAGCCGGGGACGTAGACGTCGACCGGGATCAGCTGGTCGACACCCTTGGTGACCGAGTAGGAGTCCCAGTACGGGCCGCCGCAGTTGGCGCAGGCGCCGAAGGAGATGACGTACTTGGGCTCGGGCATCTGGTCGTAGAGGCGCTTGATGGCCGGGGCCATCTTGTCGGTGACGGTGCCCGAGACCACCATGAGGTCGGCCTGGCGCGGCCCGTGCGCGAACGGGATCACGCCGAGCCGGATGAAGTCGTGCCGGCCCATCGAGGTCGCGATGAACTCGATGGCGCAGCACGCCAGCCCGAAGTTGAAGACCCACAGCGAGTAGCGCCGGCCCCAGTTCAGCACGAACCGGATCGGCTCTCCCAGGATGCTCGGCCGTTCCGCCATGGCCCCAGGGTACCGACCGGGCCGGCGGGCGGAGCACGGCGAACCTGCCGGTTGGCGCACCCGCCGCGCGAATCATCGATGTCCGTACGACGTTCGGCCGATTCGGGCCCCGCCGCTCGGCCGATGCCTCTACTCTGCGCAGCGTGACCAACGGCGTTCTGGCGGACCAGCCGAACCGGCCCACTCCCGACGGCGCGGCGTGCTGCGACAGCGCGGCGGCGACCGCTCTGGGTCGTTGCGCGGCGTCAGACGCGCCGAGCCAGATCGGTCGGGAACTTCCGCGCGGCCGCCTGACGCGGGAACGACAGAGTTCGCGGCCGCAGGAGGTACCCGTGCCCGCCGGAGTCGCCGCCGGCCATCCGGCAACCGCCGAGGTGGGCCTGCGCATCCTCGCCGCGGGCGGTTCGGCCGCGGACGCCGCCGTCGCCGCGACGCTGGCCTGCTGCGTGAGCGAGAGCGTGCTGACCGGGCTGGGCGGCGGCGGCTTCGCCACCTACTACGACGCGACCCAGCGCACGGTGCACTGCCTGGACTTCTTCTGCTCCGTGCCGGGGCTGGACGGCGACCGCGTGCCCGGCCCGATGCGGCCGATCGAGGTGCTCCTCGGCGGCCTGCCGATGAACTACTCGATCGGCGAGGCCAGCGTCGCGGTTCCCGGCGTGCCCGCCGGTGCCGCGGCGGTGCACGGCCGGTGGGGCCGGCTGCCCTGGGCGCGGGTGGTGGAACCGGCGATCAACCTGGCCCGGTGCGGCGTGGTGCTGCCGGCCGCCCAGGCGCTGACCCTGATGTCCGTGTTCCCCGCGCTGGTGCCCGGGGCCGGGGCCGAGATCTACCGACCGGGTGGCCGGCTGCTGGCCGGCGGCGACCTGCTCTACCACCCGGGGCTGGACCAGGCCCTGACGATGCTGGCCGAGCAGGGGCCGGACGCGTTCTACACGGGCGAGATCGCCAAGCTGACCGTCGAGGTGGTCCGGGCCGGCGGCGGCGCTCTGGGGCCGGCCGACCTGGCCGGGTACCGGGTGCGCGATCTCGAGGCGCGGCGGGCTCCCCTGCACGGATACCAGATCTTCGGCCGGCACGACCTCAACAACCTCATCCCGACGGTCGCGGCGCTGCCGGCCGGGCTCGCCGGACTGCCCCGCGGTGAGCGGGTCCGCGCGCTGGCCGGGGCGCTGCGGGAGTACGGGCACCAGCGGATCGGCGATACCACGAACGTCTCGGTGGTGGACGGCGACGGGAACGCCTGCGTGGTCACCCTGTCGCTGGGCATCGGCTCCGGGGTGTGGCTGCCCGGGCTCGGCCTGCACCTCAACTCGATGCTGGGCGAGGGCGAGTTGTTGACCGGCGCACTCGCTCCCGGTCAGCGGATGTCCTCGATGATGTGCCCGCTGGTGGTGCTCGACGGTGACGGCGAGTTGGCGCTGGCCGCGGGCTCGGCCGGGGCGTCCCGGATCCGCACCGCGCTGGTGCACACCCTGATCAACGTGCTGGTCGACGGAGTGGGCGTGAACGAGGCCATCGCCCGGCCCCGGTTCCATGTGATCGGGGACGTGGCACACGTGGAGGCCGGGTACCCGGAGGTGGACGCGCTGGCCGGAGCCGGGTACGAGATCAACCAGTTCGACCAGGTGAGCCACTTCTTCGGGGCGGTCAGCGCGGTGGGACGGGCGGGCGCCGCCGGCGACCCGCGTCGCGGCGGCGTCGGCCTGCTGCTGTGACCCGACTCACCTCGGCCGGATCGCCGTCTACCCGATCATCACCGTCCGCGTGATCGTCGCCGTCCGCCCGATCGCCGTCGGCCGGCGGAATTTCGGTCATCGGGGGTGATTCCGGGTACCAGGCGGCGGCGCGCATGTTGACGTGATCGCCACGCAGCGCGGTGCCCTCGGCCCGCAACTGGCTCAGCGCGGCCTGTTCGTGCCCCGGCGGCGTGCGCCCGCTCGCGTTGACCACCCGGTACCACGGCACCGCGGCGCCGTACCGAGCCATCACGGCGCCCACCTGGCGCGGGCCGCCCCGACCGAGGTAGTCGGCGATCGCCCCGTACGACATCACCCGGCCGGGCGGGATGCTCTCGACCACCGCGAGCACGTCCTCGACGAAGTCAGCGGTCATGTGCGCCACAGTATGGGATCTCGATCTGGTCGTCCGCGCCCTCCGGCGGAGAATGGGCAGGTGCGTGAGGCAGTACGGGCCGCCCGGCGGGTAGTAGTCAAGATCGGCTCGTCCTCGCTGACCACTGCGGCCGGCGGCCTGGACCGGGCCCGGGTGGACCGGCTGGTTGACGCGCTCGCCTCCCTCGACGCCCAGGTCGTGCTCGTCTCGTCCGGCGCCATCGCGGCCGGGCTGGCCCCGCTGGGCATGACGAGACGGCCCCGCGACCTGGCCAACCAGCAGGCGGCGGCCAGTGTCGGCCAGGGACTACTCATGCAGGCGTACACCGACGCGTTCGCCCGCCGGGACCGGATCGTCGGGCAGGTACTGCTCACCGTCGACGACGTGACCCGCCGCGCGCATTACCGCAACGCGTACCGGACCCTGCAGCGGCTGCTGGATCTGGGCACGGTACCGATCGTCAACGAGAACGACACCGTCGCCACCGAGGAGATCCGGTTCGGCGACAACGACCGGTTGGCGGCCCTGGTCGCCTCGCTGGTGCAGGCCGACCTGCTGGTGCTGCTGTCCGATGTGGACGCTCTCTACACCGGCGATCCGGCCAAGCCGGAATCCCGGCGCATCGACGAGGTCCGCACCGAGGCCGACCTCGACGGGGTGAGCATCGGCCGGACCGGGCGGGCCGGCCTGGGCACCGGCGGCATGGTGACCAAGGTGGAGGCGGCCCGGATCGCGACCGGCGCGGGTATCCCGGTGGTGCTCACCGCCGCGCCGCTGGCCGCCGCCGCGCTGTCCGGCGAGTCGGTCGGCACGCTGTTCCACCGGGTGCGGGAGCGGCCGGCCGCGCGACTGTTCTGGCTCGCCCACGCGACGTCGCCGAGGGGCCGGCTGCACCTCGACCCGGGCGCGGTACGCGCGGTCGTCGCCCGGAAGGCCTCACTGCTGGCGGCCGGCATCACCGCCGTGGACGGCAGGTTCGCCGCCGGGGACCCGGTGGACCTGGTGGACTCGGACGGCAACCCGGTGGCCCGTGGGCTGGTGAACTACGACGCGACCGAGCTTCCGGCGCTGCTCGGGCACAGCACGATGGAGTTGGGCCCGGGGTACGAGAAGGAGGTCGTGCACCGCGACGACCTGGTGCTGCTGTAGCCGGTACCGGCCCTCAGCGCAGCGCCCGGATCGCGGCCAGCGTGGTGTGTACGTCGAACGCCGGCCCGTCGTCGCTGTGCCAGCCGCCGTCGCTGGCCTGGGTCTCGGTCAGCCGCTTGCGGGCGGCCGCCATCAGCCAGTCGTCGCCGGACATGCCGACCCGCTCGAACGTGGCGGCCAGCCACGCGACGTCGGTCGGGGACATCTCCGGTACCCGCCCGGCGAGCAGCACCTGGATCCGCGCCGACTCGTAGAACCAGCCGGAGTGGAACAGCAGGGCACCGCCGAGCCACCCGGTGATGAGAAAGGACGGCCAGCTGCCGTCCTCGCGGATCGCGGCCCGGAACGCCTGCGTCGCCCTGGCCACCACCTCGGCGCGTTTGTCGGGCACCGACGCTCCGGCGACGGCCAGCCAGAAGCCGGCGTTCGCGGTCAGGTAGAGCCTCGCCTCGGGGTCGCCCGGCCGCGCCCACGGGGGCGCCGAGTCGGCCAGCGACTCGTCCTCTTCCCAGGTGCCGTCCGGCCGCTGCCGCTCGGCCAGCCAATCCAGCGCCCGCTGGGCCGGCGGGCGGTCGAGCGCGCCGAGATCGTCCAACTCCGCCAGCCGGAAACAGGTGGCGTCGACCGAGGCCACCTCGCCGCCCCGGAAGGCCGGCCAGCCGCCGCCGGGCGCCTCGCCCAACTCGGCGCTGTCCAGGACGTCGGGCTGCGGCGGGATCCCGGAGCGCATCCACGATAGGCGGGCCCGGTCCACCTGGTCGCCGTGGGCGACCACGTAACCGGCGGCGCCCTCCAGATCGATCACCTAAGTAGGCTACCGGCGCAGGTCAGCGGGGCGGATTGGCCGATAGGCCGACTCTGCCCCGCCGATCCCGCCGGTCTTTGATTGCCTAGTAGATCGGGAGCGAGGGGTCGACCTGGTTGACCCAGGAGACCACCCCACCCTGGACGTGCACCGCGTCCTTGAAACCGGCGGCCTTGACCGCGGCCAGCGCCTCGGCCGACCGGACACCGGACTTGCAGTACAACACCACCTGCCGGTCCTGCGGCAGGCTGGCCAGGGCCGCACCGGAGAGGATCTCGCCCTTCGGCACCAGCCGGGCGCCCGGGATCCGCACGATCTCCCACTCGGCCGGTTCGCGGACGTCGACCAGTTCGATGGTCTTACCGGCGTCGATCCACTCCTTCAGCTCGTTGGCGGTGATCGTCGAGCCGAGCGTGGCGGCGGACGCCTCCTCGGAGACCGTGCCGCAGAAGTCGTCGTAGTCGATCAGACCGGTGATGGTCGGGTTCTCACCGCACAGCGGGCAGCTCGGGTCCTTGCGCACCTTGATGGTCCGGTACGTCATCTCCAGGGCGTCGTACACCATCAACCGGCCGACCAGCGGCTCACCGACACCGGTGAGCAGCTTGATCGCCTCGGTGACCTGGATCGAGCCGATGCTCGCGCACAGCACCCCGAGGACGCCGCCCTCGGCGCACGACGGCACCATGCCGGGCGGCGGCGGCTCCGGGTACAGGCAGCGGTAGCACGGGCCGTTCTCCGCCCAGAAGACGCTGGCCTGCCCGTCGAAGCGGTAGATCGAGCCCCAGACGTAGGGCTTGCCGAGCAGCACCGCGGCATCGTTGACCAGGTACCGGGTGGCGAAGTTGTCGGTACCGTCGACGATCAGGTCGTACTGCTCGAAAATCTGGAAGACGTTGTCGTTGGACAGCGCCTCGTTGTGAATGACGACGTTGACGTACGGGTTGATCTCACGGACGGAGTCCCGGGCGGACTCGGACTTGAGCCGGCCGATGTCGGACTGGCCGTGGATGATCTGGCGCTGCAGGTTCGACTCGTCGACCGTGTCGAACTCCACGATGCCCAGGGTGCCGACCCCGGCCGCGGCCAGGTACATCAGCGTGGGCGAGCCCAGACCGCCGGCTCCGACGCAGAGCACCTTCGCGTTCTTGAGCCGTTTCTGGCCGTCCATAGCGACGTCCGGAATGATCAGATGCCGGCTGTACCGGCGCACCTCATCGATCGTCAGATCGGGTGCTGGCTCCACGAGCGGTGGCAGCGACACGGTTGGCCTCTTCGGGTTCGGGGCTAAGGCTACGACAAATCTAACCTCGCGATTGGCGCTCCGCCTTCCGCCCTTCCGCCGTGACCTCGCACACCCTGTCCGGTTTGAGGGAATACGCCGAATCTACGACGGTACGGCCGGACCGGAGTACCGCACGCCGTTGACGTACGGCCAGGCGTTGGCCTTGCACCCCTTGAGCCCCAGCGTCTGCTCCTGCATCACCGACGCGAGCGCCCCCGGCGCCGGGCACGCCTCGTCGCTGTGGCCCAATTCGCGGCCGACCTCATGGTTCAGCGTGAACTGTTGGTAGGTCACGACCGACGCACCGTAGCCCGGGATCGCGTTGAGCCAACGCGCCAGGTTGATAATCACCTGCCCCGGAACCCGGCAGGAGATGAGCTCGTCGGTGTGGATGCCGCCCTGCGAGCACATCTTCTCGGAGGTGGCGGGGGTCGCCAGATAGATGGTGAACTCCGCGGTGGCGTGCTGCGCGACCTGCTGGAAGCGCACGTCACCGCCCTTGATCCAGCCGCGCGGGTCCGACAGGGTGTGCTGGGCGATGGCCGCGAAGGCGCTGGCGTCCTGGCCGGAGCCGTTCTCCACCGCTACCCGGTACTTGCGGATGGTGCCGGCGCTGCCGATCACCGGCCCGGTACCGGAGACGTACGCGAAGGTGCCCGGCCCGCTCTCCGGTACGGCGACCGACGAGGCAGGCGCCGTCGGCTGCGCGGTGGTACGGGTGGGCACCGCGGCCTGCGGGGCGGGCGAGGAGCCGGGCAGGTGCCCGCCGTTCATCACGTCGAGACCGATCAGTGCCACCGCGGCCAGCAGGATGCCCAGCACCATCAGCCGGCGGTTGCGCTGGCGGGTCCGAGCCCGGGCCAGCGCCCGCTGCCGGGAACGGGGCACCTGCTCGTCGGGGGCGAGCGCCTCCTGGATGGCGCGGATCGGCCCGGTCATGGACATCGGATCCGGGGCGGATGCCAGCGGCGGCACGGACGGCGGCTCGGCGGCGGGCGCCGGGCCCGGGGCGGCCGGCGACGTAACGATGGGTACCAGGGCGGTGGGCGCATCGGCGGCGGACGGCGCCTCGGTCGCCAGGGACGAACGCCGCGCCGGCAGCGGCGCGTCCTTCGCGAACGGCGACGTCGAGGGCGGTGCTTCCTTCCCGAACGCCGACACCGGCTCCGCGGCGTCCTTCGCGAACGGCGACGTCGAGGGCGACGGATTCTTCGCGAACGGCGACGCCGGACCTGCGGTGTCCTTTGCGAACGGCGACGCCGAGGGCGACGGATCCTTCGCGAACGGCGAGAACGACGGTGAGGGCGGCGCGGGCGCCTTCTGGGTGAGGGATGGCTCCTCGGTGACGGGTGATCGCTGGGCGGGCAGGGATGCCTGCACCACGGGCAGCGCCTGGGTCGCGGACGAGGAGGACTGCGAGGCCGCTAGCGGGAACTCCGAGCCGACTCGTGGCGGCTGGGGCATGAGACCGGCGGGCGACGGCGGGAACCCGGGACCGGCCTGCGGGGGCGAGAACTCCGGGCCGGCCGGCGGCGGGAACTCCCGGGCGGCCTGCGGCGGCGGAAAGCCGGAACCGGCCGGTGCCGGCGGGAAGACCGAGCCACGTCGCGGAAAGGCGGCGTCGGCGTTCAGCCGGGGTGCCGCACCGGCCTCGGGCGCACCCTGCCCGCCACCGTCCTTGCGCGGGAAGGCCGCGTCCGCGCGCCGCGACGCCGCGACGTTGTCGCCGTTCGCCGCCGCACCGGCGCGTGAGGATGCGTCACTGCCCCCGGCGCCGGAGAACCCGGAACCGTTGGGCAGCGACTGGTGCAGCGACGGCGACTGGTGCGGGTTCGGCGACTCATTCGCGTGCCCCGGCCGGTGGTCGGCGGACGGTTCGGCCGGAAGGCGCTGCCCAAGACCCGGTGGCAAGGTCTGCTCCAGGCCCGTCGGGCCCGACCAGTGCCGGCCCCGCTCGGCCGCCTGCCCCGACGACGACCAGTGGCGACCCAGCTCAGGGTCTGCTGCCGGCGCCGAGGGCCCACGGCGCCCCTGCCCCGACAGCCGCTGCTCCGGCAGCCCCTGCTCCGGCAGCCCCCGGCCCGGCAGCCCCCGGCCCGGCAGCCCCCGGCCCGGCAGCGAGTTCGCCTCCGGCGCCGCCGATCGCCGGTGCTCCGGCTCGACCGCCGGGCTGAGCCCCGGCTCGGGCGATGCCGGCAACGCCGCCGACGACGGTGATACCGGCGATGCCGAGGATGCGGGGGGTGCCGGCGACGACCATGGTGATGCCGGGGACGGCGACGAGGGCGACGAGGGCGGCGAGGGTGGCGACGACGAGGGCGATGACCAGTGGCGACCCTGCCCCGCCGCCGGCTCCGGCGACGGCCAGCGGCGACCCGGCTTCGGTACGGGTTCGGGCGTCGACCAGCCGTAGTCCGGCTCCGCCGCTCCCTCGTCGGTGAGCGTCGACCAGCCGTAATCCGGTTCCGGTGCGGCCGGCCGGCCGTGATCCGGCTCGGGTACCGGGACCTCGTCCTGGCGCGGCGACCAGTCGGGTGCCGACAGCCCACTCGTCTGGTCGTTCCATGCCTGCCCGGCCCAGGGCTCGGACGCACGCGAGTAGTCGCTGTCGGACATTCAGAGTCCCCGGCCTAGTACTGGCCCGACGGCCCGGCGTACCGCTGGCCGTGGAGGTATGGCCACGGGTTCGCCGTGCAACCGTGCAGTCCGAGCGTCTGCTGCTCCATCACCGGTGCCGGGCGGCCGGCGGCCGGGCACAACTCGTGACCGTTGCCGAACTGGTGGCCGGTCTCGTGGTTGATGACATAGGTGCGGTAGGCGTCCAACGGCACGTGTGCGTGCACGTAGTCGGGTACCGACAGGTTCCACCGGTCAAGGTTGATGATTACGTGACCGGAGGTCTGGCACGAGGTGTACCCGTCGGTCTCGTTGCCGCCGGCCGCGCACATTTGGGCGCTGGTCCGCTCGGTGGCCAGGTAGATGGTGAAGTCGGACGGCGAACCGACCGGTACCCGCTGGAGCCGGAACTGCCGGCCCGCTATCCAACTGCGCGGATCGCCCAGCGTCCGGTCCACCTTCGCGGCGAACCTACCCGGATCGACGGCGATGTTCGACTCGACCGCCACCTGGTACCGCTCGACCGGCCCGGCACCGCCCAGCACGCTCCCTCGACCGCCGGAGTAGCGCCAGGTACCCGGGCCCGACTTCGGGAAGCTCGCCGGGGTGGCTCCGGGCGGGACCGAGGACGGCGGGCCGGCGTGCAGCACAAACCCCGCTTTGGGGGATGTACCGCTGGAGGCCGGCGACCCGACACCGGCGGCGATCACGCCCAGGACACCCAGGGAGGTCAAGACCGCCGCCGCGAGGAGCGCCGTACGCCGCCGACGAACCCTCGCCGGCCCGGCTTCCTGCGGGCCCGGGTCGTTCGCCGATCCGGTGCGGCGGCTATGCGGAGGCATCGTCGCCTAGCGTGCCACATCCGCCGCCCGGCTGGTACGCACCTCGTCAAGTAGGGCGATGACCGACCGCGCCACCAGGTCGGGTACCTCCATTTGCGCCACGTGTCCGACTCCGGCCAGCATCAGCAGGCGCGAGTCCGGGATCGTACGGGCGGCCTGCTCGGCGACCCGGACGTCCACCAGTCGGTCCGAGTCCCCGCCGATGACCAGGGTCGGCGCGGTGATCCGGGCGGCCAGCCGCCACAGCGAGTGGCCGCCGGGCAGGTACGCGCGCAGGAAGGTGGCGACCAGCGAGCGGAGGGTACGCACGTAGGCATCGAGGTACCACGGCACGTCGTAGCGCAGCCGGGCCTCGTCGATCGCCTCGGCCATCCGCTGCTCGGCGATCCGGCCTGGGTCGGCGAAGCACACCTCGAGGATCTGCCGGGCCAGCCGATCCGGCGGTATCGTCGCCAGCCGCTTGGCGGCCAGCCGATCGGCCCGCGGGATCAGCAGGAGCGGCAGCATCCTGCCATGCGCGGAACGGCGGGCGTCCAGGAACGGCATGGCCGGTGAGATCAGCGTGAGGGTGCGTACCAGGTCCGGACGCAGGGCCGCGACCCGCACCACGACCGCCCCGCCGAGCGAGTTCCCGAACAGGTGTACCGGTCCCCGCCCCTCGTGCTCGATCACCTGCGCCACCCGGTCGGCGAACGCGGCCACCGAGTAGCTGCGCGCGGGGTCGCTGCGACCGAACCCGGGCAGGTCGAGCGCCTGCCCGTCGAGCCGGTGCGCGAGCAGGCCGGCCAGGTCGGTCCAGTTGGCCGAGGAGCCACCGAGGCCGTGGACGAATACGGCCGGCTCGGCGCCGTCCTCGGTGGCCGGGGTGTCCCTGACGTACGTCATCGAGCCGTCAACCCGGATCCGCCGTCCGGGCCACAGTGGGAGCAGGAGATCGCTGCCGGAAACAGCGCCCGACGGTGCGACGACGGCAGGCTTCATTACTTCAGTGTGCCGCGCGGTTCGCGGTCGCGCCCGGTCGAAGCGGCGCTTGATCCGATACCGGACAGGGCCTAACCGAGCAGCGCGTCGAGCCGGCGGTTGACCGCGGCCAGGGTGGCCCGGACGACCGCCTGCCGTGGGTCCCCGGCGACCAGCGCCGAGCCGCTGAGCTGTTCGGCCGTCCCACCGAGTACCAGCAGCACGACGACCACGGCCACATCGCTGCTGCCGAACGGCACGACCGTGGCGTGCTCGACGAAGCACCGGCCCGGCTGCTCCACGCCCCGCACCTCGGACAGCAGCTGATCCAGGGCCGACGCGGCGGCGACCGCGGCCAGCCTGAGCACGTACCCGTCGACCGCCGGGCCGCTGGCCACCCCGAGCGCGGGCCGCCCGCCGCTGGTGAGCCTCACCTCGACGGTCGCGTCCAGGCCGAGCGTGCTCACCTGCACCTGGTCGATGATGACGCGGGGCCCGGTAACCGACCGGACCACCCGCTGCGGCTCGGGAGTCGGCTGGGAGACGCCCCGGGCGCGGCCGGCGGGAACCTGGGCACGGCGCGGTCGCTCGTCGCTCAGGATCGGTCCGGCGGTGGGCGCCGGCACGGCCGGCGATTCGGTGGTGGCACCCGCGACGGCGGTCCGGGACGCGGAAGCGGTGCCGGGCTCCCGATGGGGCTGGCCGAGGTTCGGCGCTAAACCGACGCCCCCGGGCTGCTGCCGCCGCTGCTCGGCCTGGCGGCGCGGCTCCGCGGCCAGGCCCATCCTGTGCTTGAGCAGCCGCGCCACCTGCCGGGAAACCGAGGCGCCGTCGGCCCCGTCGGCCAGGTCGAGGCGCAGGGTGTGCACGCCGCCCGGGTTCGGCTTGAGCTGCGCGTCCCGCACCCCCGGCACATTGCGCACGGCGGCGAGCACGGCATCGGTGTCGAAGCCGTCGGGCCGCGCCGGCGTCTCCTCGGGGTCCTCGTCGTCGCGCAGGCGGGTCGCGATGCGGGCCAACTCGGGCTGGTCGAGGGCGGTCGGGCGGTCCTCCTCGATGAAGTCGCCCTCGATCTCCTCGTCCTCGGGCACGTTGGGGACGTCCGGGGCGGCCGGAACGCGCTGGGGCAGGATCTCGGGCACCGGCATGGGGGCCTGAGCCGTGCCGGACCGCGTCGAGGTGCCGCGGGACGACCCCAGGTCGGAGGGCGGGCCGGGCTGCCGGCCCACACCCGGACCGTCGGTGTAGTCGGCCAGGCTGGGCTGCCCGAGCGGGGTGGGCGGCTCCGGTACGAACGGGCCGGACCCGAACGACTCCGTGCCGTAGGGCTGATCCGCGCCGTAGGGCTGATCCGCGCCGTAGGGCTGATCCGCGCCGTAGGCCTGGTCCGCGCCGTACGCCTGGTCGGGAGCGTAGGGCTGGCCGGGATCGTATGGCTGGCCGGGCGGGAACGCCTCCGCGGCGAAGGACTCCGGTGCGCGCGAGCCGGGCTCGTCGGCCGGATCGGCATCGGACCACCCGGACTCGACCGCCGCCGCGTACGCCGCCTGAACCGCCGCGTGGTCCTCGGCCTCCGCCTCGGCCGCGGCCGCCGCGGTGCCGGCGCGCAGGGCCGCCATCGATTCGCGCAGCGGCATCGCGCGCATGGCGACCTCGGCGGGGTCCGGCAGATCCGGTGACATCGCCCCCAGGGACGGCCCGTGCGGGCGCGACGGATCCACCGCGGGGCTGACCGGCTCGATCCGGCCGGCGGGCGGTACCGCCTCAAGCCGGCGGCCCGGATCGCGCGGCGCCATGGGCGGCCCGTAGCCATTCACCGGCCGGTACTCGGCCGGGCGCTCCTGGATCGGTCGCGGCTCAGCGGTGCGCGTCCCTGTGCTGGAAAGGGCCTCGGCCGGCCTGGCCTCGGCGGACCTGACCTCAGCGGACCTGACCTCGGCGGGCCCAACCTCGGTGGGCCTGCTCTCGGAGGGCCTGGTCTCGGTGGATCTCGCCTCGGCCGGGGGGCGGGCCTCGACCGGCCGGATCTCGGTGGTCCCGGGTTCGGCGTCGGGTGCCGGTTCGGGCGAGCGATGCTCGGCGGGCCGGCGCTCGGCCTGGCGGACCAGTTCGGCGGGGCGCAGCGCCTCGGCCCGGCGCAGCGCCTCGGCCGGCGCGCCGACGGGGCGCCGGAAGGAATTCACCTGTCCGGTCGGCACTCGCTCCATGGCGGGTCCGGCACCGGACACGACGGGGTGGGCGGGCTGGCCCGCGGCGACGGCGGCGTCGGCCTCGCGAACGGCACCCTCCGGCTCGGCTACCGCGTGCGTGGCGTGGGCCGACCACTGGCTCGCGCCCATCGCCTGGGTGGCGGTGGTCGCCCGGGCCAGGGCGGGCAGATCGTCGAGCGGAGAGGGCGGGGCGAGCCTGGGCGACTGATAGGGGTCGTAGGACTCCGGCCCGGTCAACGGATCGCCGTGCCCGGTCGGCCCCTCCGGCTCGGTCGGCTGCGGCGGTCGCGGCTCGGTGGCCTGCCTCGGGGCCCACGGGCCCTGCGCCGGCTGCTCCGGATCTCCGCGATGGCCGGCCACCGCGTGCCCGTTGGTCGAGAAGCGCGAGGCGGTCAGATCGGCGGGACGGGACGGGTTGTCGGGCCACTCGCGCACGTCGGTGGCCACCGAGCGGTGCCAGGCCGGCGCGGCGTCGGCCCCCGTGGCCGGCAGTCCGTTCACCCGGCCGCCGTCCACGCTGCGCAGAACCGGGCGGGTGGCGCTGGAACGGATAGCCTCGGCCCGGACGGCATCACCGTGAGCGCCGGTCGGCTCCTGCTGCCAGCCGTTGGCCCGGCCTCTCGCCATGCCATTTTCGTGGGCACCGTTGCCGTTCGCACCTACCGCTTCGCTACCGGACTGCCCTGTTTCGTCCACCGTGCGCTCCTCGGTCGCCTCGTGTGAGGCTACCGTGTTTGAGATAGGCGAGTTAACTGGTAAACACGACGAGTTCGAAGCTTGAGATTTTCGGAGGTGCGAATGGCCGCGACGAGCGGCACGAACACGGCGGGCCGCCCGGTCCGGCTTCCGCGTTCGGCCCGCCGGAAGCAGCTGCTCGCCGCCGCGCAGGAGGTCTTCGTCGCGCAGGGCTACCACGCCGCCGCGATGGACGACATCGCCGACCGCGCCGGGGTTTCGAAGCCGGTGCTCTACCAGCACTTCCCCGGCAAGCTTGAGCTCTACCTCGCGCTGCTGGACACGCACGGCGACGCGCTGGTCGGCAAGGTACGCGGCGCGATGGCGGCGACCAGCGACAACAAGGAGCGGGTCGCGGGATCGATGCGCGCCTATTTCGAGTTTGTCGACCATGAGAGCGAGGCGTTCCGGCTGGTCTTCGAGTCGGACCTGCGCAACGAGCCGGCGGTGCGCGAGCGCGTCGACCGGGTCGAGCGGCTGTGCATCGAGGCGATCGCCGAGACGATCATGGGCGACACCGGGGTGGCCCGGGACCGGGCCGAACTGCTGGCCGCCGGACTGGTCGGGATCTCCGTGACCGCCGCGCAGTTCTGGCTGGCGGGCGGCCGCAAGGTCGACAAGGACGACGCCATGGCGATCCTCGCGGCGCTCGCCTGGCGGGGTATCGCCAGCTTCCCCATGCAGGGCGAACCTCACGGCAGCGAGCCACCGGACGACGGCGCCGCCACCATCGGATAATCTTCTCATCGGATACCGCATGAGGAGGGCCACGTGGAGGTCAAGATCGGCGTTCAGTTCGCGCCTCGCGAGCTGTCACTGGAGAGCACCCAGACGCCGGCGCAGGTCGAGGCGACCGTGACCGAAGCGCTCGCGGCTGGGGGTGTGCTGAGCCTGGTCGACGAGAAGGGCCGTCGGGTGATCGTCCCGATCGAGAAGCTCGCCTACGTCGAGATCGCCGAGGTTTCCACCCGCCAGGTGGGCTTCAGCGCGGGCTGACCCGACCGGCCGGCATGATCGGCCGCGATCCGGAGTGGTCCGTCCACGACGGACAGGGCCGTTAGCGGCGGCCCGGCGATGCCACGCCGGGCCCGGCCGTTAGCGCCGAGATTCCGGCCCGGTCCGGACCGTAAACGGGCTGGACCACGGGCCCGGGATCCTCAATGACCCGGGCTCGACGGCGTCCGGACCCGACGGCGTCCGGACCCGACGGCGTCCGGGGCTCGGTCGGCTGCGACCGCGTTCGGGGCTCTACCGCGAGCCGGAGCGGCTCAGTTGTTCAGGCCGACCGTGGCCATCCGCGCCGTGTGCCCCGCGGTGAGGCGCTTGAACAGCCCCTGCAGGTCGGACTGCTCGCCGACCCCGGTCAGGATCAGCATCGCCAGCGCCGGGTTGTCGGCCGCCACCCGCTGGGCCTGCGACAGGCCCTCGCCCACCAGCCGGCGGGCCCACATCGACATGCGGTTGGCCAGCTTCGGGTCGGCCGTGATCGCCGAACCGATCTCCTCGCCGGCGAAGGTGGCGTACCGGGAGTCGTGCAGCACCTCCAGCACCAGCTGCCGGTCCGGGGAGTCGAGGAACGAGGCGACCTCGCGGTAGAAGTCGTCCGCGAAGCCGTCCCCGACGTAGGCCTTGATCAGCGCCTCGTACCAGTCCTTGGGCTCCGTCTTGCGGTGGTAGTCCGCCAATACGTCGACGAACGGCCGCATGGCGGCCTGTGGCTCGGCGCCGAGCGCGGCGAGCCGGCTCTCCAGCCGCCGGAAGTTCACGATCTCGGCGGCGGCCATCTCGCTGAGCATCGCCCGGCGGTGCAGGTCGGGTGCGAGCCGGGCGTCGTTGGCCATCTGGTCGAAGGCTTGCAGCTCGGCGTAGGCAAGCAGGGCGAGCAGATCGACGACCGCTTCGGGGTGCGACACGAGCGCAGGTTATCCGATCCAGCTGGGAGCGCTCGGGCCGGACTGGCCAGACGGTGCGTGATCACCCAGACACCCCAGGTGGTGACGAATTGGCCGATTACGCCCTGATACACGGCGATTTCCCGGCCGGCCTACGAGACGAGTACCATAGTGGTATTGCCGTGGGCGTCAGCGCCCGCGTCACGCGTGCGGCCCGCAGTTTTCCCACCTGCGTGTGGCCCGCGCCACATCCATAGGCGCCCTTGGGAAAGAGCGATGGGGCGCACCGGCGAAAGCAGAAGGACCCCCACAATCCCATGACGATTGAACCCAACGCAGCCAGCGCACAGCTAGCTGCCAGTGCACCAGTTCGCGCCGACAGCCCGACATTCGCTGAGCTGGGCGCCCGTCCCGAGACCGTGGCCGCGCTCGAGGCGGTCGGCATCACCAAGGCCTTCGCGATCCAGGAGCACGCCATCCCGATCGCGATGCGCGGCACCGACATCATCGGCCAGGCGCCGACCGGTACGGGCAAGACCCTCGGTTTCGGCATTCCGCTGCTGGAAAAGGTAACGGGTCCCGACGAGGGTGCCAGCGGCGCCGTACAGGCCCTGGTTGTGGTACCGACCCGGGAGCTCGGTAGCCAGGTGGCGCGGGACATCGCGGCCGCCGGCCGTACCCGGGGCATCCGGGTGCTGCCCATCTACGGCGGGGTGGCCTACGAACCGCAGACCGACGCGCTCAACAAGGGCGTCGAGATCGTCGTCGGCACCCCCGGCCGCCTGCTCGACCTGGCCAAGAGCAAGCAGCTCAAGCTCGGCTCGGTGCGCACCCTCGTCCTGGACGAGGCGGACCGGATGCTCGACCTCGGCTTCCTGGACGACGTTGAGAAGATCCTGTCGATGCTGCCCGCCGACCGGCAGACCATGCTCTTCTCGGCCACCATGCCCGATCCGATCGTCACCCTGGCCCGGCGCTTCCTGCACCAGCCGATGACCATCCACGCCGGCAACAGCGCCCAGGCCGGCCCGTCGCCGCAGACCCAGCAGGTCGTCTACCGCACCCACTCGCTCAACAAGTTGGAGATCGTGGCGCGGATCCTGCAGGCCAACGGCCGCGGCCTCACCATGATCTTCACCCGTACCAAGCGCAACGCCGACCGGGTCGCCGAGGACCTGGACTTCCGCGGGTTCGCGGTGGCCGCCGTACACGGCGACCTCGGGCAGGCCGCCCGGGAGCGGGCGCTGCGGGCGTTCCGGGCCGGGAAGATCGACGTGCTGGTCGCCACCGACGTCGCGGCCCGAGGGCTGGACGTGTCGGGCGTGACGCATGTCATCAACTACGACTGCCCGGAGGACCCGGACACCTACACCCACCGGATCGGCCGGACCGGCCGGGCCGGGGCGAGCGGCGTCGCGGTCACCTTCGTCGACTGGGAAGACATGCCGCGCTGGCGGCTCATCGACAAGTCGATGGGCATGGATTTGCCGGAGCCCCCGGAGACCTACCACACCTCACCGTGGCTCTTCACCGACCTGGACATCCCGACCGACGTGAGCAGCACTCTGCCGTCCGCCGACCGGACCAGGGCCGGGTTGTCCGCCGAGGTCGAGGAGGACCTGGGTGGCGCTGGTCGCGGCCGGCCCAAGCGGGGCCGGGCTACCCGGACGACCCGCGGCCGCTCCGGCCCGGCCGCCGCGGAGCCGGTGGCCACGGACCCGGGCGAGGAGCCGACCCGCGCGCCGCGGCAGCGGCGTCGCCGGCGGCTCAGCGCCTCGGCGACCACCGCCGACGCCGGATCCGGCTCGGACGAGGGTGCCACCACCGACGGTGCCGGCCCGGCCGATTCCGCGGCCCCGGCCGCCGAGGCGTCCGGTGCCCCCAAGCCACGCCGCCGTCGCCGCCGGCACGGGTCCAGCTCGCGTGCTGCCGGCACCGGTGAGTCGTCGACCGGCGAGGCGGCGACCGCCAGCGCCGGAGAGACCGCGACGAGCGCGGAGTAGCGACTTCGCCCGCCGACCCGGGCCGATGGTCCTCAGGCGGCGGGCCCTGCGTCCCTCGTGGACAGAAATGGCTCAGGCATGCGGCAACCATTGGACGAGGCGCTGGCCGAGATCAGGGGCGCACTGCTGGATCGGGACGGGCTCCGGCGCGCTGTGGCCGCCGGGCGGCGGCGCGGTACCAGCCCCCAGTGGGTAAGGGCGGAACTGCGGCCGGTGGCACTCAAGCGCGGCGACGAACTCCAGCTGGTCACCTCGGACGGCAATCGGCCGGCCACCCGCAACCTCGCCTGGGGCGAGGATGCCGAGGCCGCGGTGGACGGGCTGCTGGCCCAGCCGTTCGGCAACTGGCACGTGGAGACCGCGAGCGGCACCCTGCAGTTGCGGGTCACGAAGAAGGGCGACGCGCAGTTGCACCGGTCCGCGGTGGTGGCGCCCGCCCAGCCGACCGGGCACGACCGCGAGAAGGAATACCTGCTCGACCCCGGTGACCCGCTGTACGCCGCCATCGGTGGCAACGCGGCCAAGCGCCGCCAGGTGGACGCCTTCCTGCGCGCGCTGGCGTCCACTGTGGACGAACCGGTGCGGCGCGTGGTCGACCTGGGCTGCGGGAACGCGTACCTCACCTTCGCCGCGTACCGGTACTTCGCGGGACGCGGCGAGGACGTTGAGGTCATCGGCGTGGACGTGCGCGAGGACCAACGGGCCCGCAACACCGCGCTCGCCGAGCAGCTGGGCTGCGCGGACCGGGTGCGGTTCATCGCCGGTTCGATCGCCGACGCCCCGGTGGGCGGGGCGGACGTGGTGCTGGCGCTGCACGCCTGCGACACGGCAACGGACGACGCCCTGGCCCGCGCGGTGCGCTGGGATGCCCGGTTCGTACTCGCCGCGCCGTGCTGCCACCACGACATCGCCGCGCAGCTGCGCCGGGGGCCGGCGGCCGACGGGTACCAGATGATCACCCGGCAGGCGATCCTGCGGGAGCGTTTCGCGGACGTCCTCACCGACGCGCTGCGGGCCGCCCTGCTGAGGCTCTCCGGCTACCGGGTCGACGTGGTCGAGTTCGTGGAGTCCCGGCACACGCCACGCAACGTGCTGCTGCGGGCCACGCGCACCGGCGCGCCACCCACCGAGGAACAGCGCGCCGAATACGCGAGCCTGACCGGCGCCTGGCAGATCACGCCGGCGCTGGCCGGGCTGCTGGGCTACTGAAGGTAGCCCTCCACCTCACCGGTCGGCCGGGCGTGCGACTGCTCGGGGTCGCCGCCGGTCTCGCGCGCCGCCCGGCGCTGCCGCAGCAGGTCCCAGCACTGGTCCAGGGCCTCTTCGACCTCGCGCAGCCGGGAGTGCTCGTCCGCGGTGTCGAGCTTGCCCTGCTGTACCCGGGTACGCAGCTGGTGCTCCTCGTCGACCAGCGCGTTGATCTGGTGAAAGATCTGCTTGTCATCCATGTGCCCAGCCTCGCATGCCCGCGGTCGGGCTTCCCAGGGATCCCCCTGGTGAGCCCCTGGGGTCGGCTCGGAAGGTCGGCTCAGGAAGCCGGGGCCACCCGGCCGCGCACCTCGCCCAGGCCGAGGCGCACTCCGCCGGGGCCGGGCGCCCACGCCCGGATGACCGCCTCGTCGCCGTCCTCCAGGAAGGTCCGCTGCGAACCGTCGGCCAGCCGGAACGGCTCGGCCCCGCCCCAGGACAGCTCCAGCAGGCAGCCGCGCTGGTCGGGCTCTGGTCCGCTCACCGTCCCGGAGGCGAACAGGTCCCCGGTGCGCAGCGTCGCGCCGTTGCAGGTCAGGTGCGCCAACTGCTGGGCCGGGGTCCAGTACATGGAGCGGAACGGCGGCCGGGACAGCACCGTACCGTTGATCTCCAGCTCCAGCGAGATGTCGAGGCCCCACGGATCCCCGGGCACGTCCCGCAGGTACGGCAGCGGTTCGGGGTCGCGCGGCGGCGGGGCGACCCGGGCGTGCCGCAGCGCGTCCAGCGGCACTATCCACGGGGACACGGAGGTCAGGAACGATTTGCCGAGGAACGGGCCCAGCGGCACCGTCTCCCAGGACTGCACGTCGCGGGCCGACCAGTCGTTGAGCAGGCACACGCCGAAGACGTGGTCGGCGAAGTCGGCGACCCGGACCGGGCCCGGCGACGGCACGCCGACCACGAACCCGACCTCCACCTCCAGGTCCAGACGCTCGGACGGGCCGAAGGAGGGACCGGCCGACGCCGGGTCCCTGCGCTGCCCGTTGGGCCGGACCACCGGGCTACCGGACACCGCCACGGTGCCCGCCCGGCCGTGGTACCCGATCGGCAGGTGCTTCCAGTTCGCCGGCAAGGCGGCGGCGTTCGGGCGGAACAGCCGGCCGACGTTGCTGGCGTGGTGCTCGGAGGAGTAGAAGTCCACGTAGTCGGCGACGGTGAACGGCAGCAGCAGCTCCACGGAGTCCCGCGCCACCAGGTGCGGGCGCACCCCGGACTCCCACCGCCGGTCGCCGAGCAGGTCGGTCAGCCAGCCGCGCACCTCCCGCCAGGCGGCGGGGCCGGCGGCGAGCAACCCGTCGAGCGTCATGCCGGTCAGCAGCGGGGCGTGCCGATGCCCCCCGGCCGCGGCCAACGCGCCCAGGTCCACGACGAAGTCACCGATGGCGGTGCCCACGCGCGGGCGCTCGTCGGGCCCACCGGCCACCCGGAACACCCCGTACGGCAGGTTCTCCAACGGGAACGCCGATCCGTCGGCGCCGGGTATCCAGCTGCTCATGCGCGCTCCTTCGTACCCCCGGTCGATGGTGCGCGCCGAGGTTGGGCCAGCGGTTCGCCGATCGATGGTACGGCATGGCGGCGCTGGTACCCGTTAATCGGTCTGCGGCGGCAGCTACCGCGCCGGCAAGTCTTTTACCTGCCGATAATCCCGGCCTGGGACCCCCGTCAGGCATCGCGGTTCATCGCTGACCACAAGCGGTTTCCGCACCCCGCCGGCGGGCCGGCCGGCCGGCCCGGAAGCGGTGGCGCGCAACCCCCGGGCGCGGCGAGTCGGGGGTATCTTGTATCGCTGCATGGAGTGATCTGATCCAGCCATGACAGGGCGTGTCAGCGAGCAACACCCAGCCCGTGACGACGGTCGGCCCGCACGGCTAAGCCGGCCCCCACAGTCAGGAGTACGCCAGTGGCAACCCGATCCGTTGCTGGTGAGGAAGATGAGCCGCAGGGCGCGACGGAGGGATTGCGCGGCACGGGTGCCGACCGGTCGACATCGCAGAGCCTGGACCGGGGGCTCATGCTGATGGAGCTGATCGGCCAGAGCCCGGAAGGCATCAGCGTCACCGAACTCGCGGCGGCCACCGGCACGCATCGGACCATCGTGACCCGGCTGCTCAAGACGCTGGCCCGGCGCGACTACGTGATACGCGACCAGTTCGGCCAGTACCGCCTCGGTGGCCGGCTGCTCGAACTCGCCCGCTTCGTGCAGCCGCAGGTACGCGCGGCGGCGCTGCCCATCCTGCGGGTACTCGCCGAGCGCATCAGCGCGACGGCACACCTCACGATGGCCGACGGCGATGAGGCGGTGGGCCTGATCGTGGTCGAGCCAACCACCGCGCCGTTCCACGTGGCCTACCGCGTGGGCACGAGGAATCCGTTGTGGCGCTACGCCTCCGGCATCGCGATCCTCTGCGCCCGGCCGGTCGATGAGGTCGAGCAACCGGGCGTCGCGCTGGCCCGGACGCGTGGCTGGGCGTACAGCGAGGATTCCCAGGGCGCGATCGGGATCGCGGCGCCGCTGCCCCATCCCCTGTACTCGAACTACTGCACGGGCGTGGTGATGCTGACCCGGCCGGAGTCGCCCGACGAGGTCGGCCGGGCCGTCATCGAGGCGGCTGCGGCGATCGCGGCTCGCGTGGTGTAACCCAGGGATCGGCCGAGGGCGCGACCGGCGGTAGGTCGCGCAGGTGGGCGGTCGAGTTGTACTCGGCCAGCACGAGCCGTCCGTCCACATTGACCCATCGGGTGACGGAGGCGTTGGCCGCCAGGCCATCGCGGGCGATGTCCTCGATCTCGTTCCAGGACAGCCCCTCGACGATGCGGCGCAGCATCAACACCACCGCGTCGTGGGCGACCACCATCGCCCGCCGCCCACCGTGCGCGCCGCGCACCTCGTCGAGCAGGTCCGCCAACCGGTCCGCGATGTCGCCGAACGATTCCCCGCCGGGCGGCCGGTAGACGAACTCGCCGTCGGCCGACCGGCGCGCCGCCTCTTCCGGATAGCGCTCGGCTATCTGTTGCTTGGTCATCAACTGGAGCTCGCCCATCACGCGATCGCCCAGCCGCCGGTCCAGGCGCAACGTCCACGCCTGGGCGTTCGGGCCGGCAGCGGCGGCGGCCACCTCATAGGTCTGCCGGGCGCGCAGGTACGGCGAGCACAGCACCAGCTCCGGCACACGCTCCGGCGGCAGGGCGGCCAGCCGGCGCCCGAGTGCGGCCGCCTGCCGGTGACCCAGCTCGCTGAGCGGGATGTCCGCGTCGGGCCCCCGGATGCCGACCGGCAGGCGTGCGGCTTCCTCGGCGGCGGCGAACTCGGCGTTGGAGGTGCTCTCGCCGTGCCGTACCGCGATCAACTCGGCGAACTCCGTCATGCCCCGATACAACCACAGGTCGGCGCGGATCAGGCGATTCTCCGGTCAGGTGGTGGTCGCCAGCGCCAGTGGCAGCACCGCGGGCGCGCCGGCCAGTCGCAGCAGCCGCGCCGCCAGCGCCATCGTCCAGCCGGAGTCGACCAGATCATCGACCAGCAGCACCGGCCCGCCGAGATCCGGCAGCCGGGCCGCCAGCGGCGCGGGCACGGCGAGGCGGGCGTGCACGTCCCGCACCCGCGCGGCGCTGTTCACCGCCGCGTAGCCGCCGGGGGCGGACGAGAGCGCGCCCAACAGGGGCAGCCGGCCGATCGTGGAGATCCGCTCGGCCAGACCGCGGACCAGCTCCGGCCTGGTCGCCGAATCGATGCCGACCACCGCCACCGGCCGAGCGGCCCAGGAACCGGACCACTGTTTGAGCACCGCCACCACGGCGTCCACGAGCTGATCCGACGGCTCGCCGCCGCCGTCCAGCGCGGCCCGCAACCGGGCACCCCAACCCAGGTCGGACAGGCGCCCCACCGCCCGTCCCGGCTCGGCCTGCTCACCGGGGGCGATCTTCCCGGACAGCGGTACCCCGACCGCCGCCAGCCCGGTCGGCCACAGCTTGCGCGGCGGGATCTCGATGCCGGCCCGGCCGAGGAACGCCGTGGCGGCGGCCAGCGCGTCCGCCGACACCGACGCGGAGAACGGCGCGCCCGCGCAGTTGTCACACCGTCCACAGGGGACGGACTCGGGATCGTCCAGGCACCGGCGCAGGTAGTCCATCCGGCAGTCGCCGGTCGCCGCGTACTCGATCATGGCCCGCTGCTCGTCGTCCCGGGCGGCGGCGACCCGGGCCAGCCGGGCGGAGTCGTAGCGCCACGGCTCGCCGGTGGTCACCCAGCCGCCCTTGACCCGGCGTACCGCACCGTCCACGTCCAGTACCTTGAGCATCAGCTCCAGCCGGGCCCGGCGCAGCTCGACCCGGGTCTCCAGCACAGCGGTGGACTGCGCCCGGTCGGGCTGCAGCGCGGCGAGCGTGGCGCGCACCTGATCCTCGGGCGGAAACGCGAGCGAGGCGAAGTAGCGCCAGATCGCGGCATCCTCCGCGCCCGGCAGCAGCAGCACCTCGGCGTGCCGCACCGCGCGACCGGCCCGGCCGACCTGCTGGTAGTACGCGATCGGTGAGGGCGGCGCGCCCTGGTGCACGACGAAGCCCAGATCGGGCTTGTCGAAGCCCATGCCCAGCGCGGACGTGGCGATCAGCGCCTTGACCCGGTTGTCCAGCAGGTCCGCCTCGGCCGCCCGGCGGTCGGCGTCCTCGCTCTGCCCGGTGTACTCGGCGACCGCAAAGCCCCGGGCGCGCAGGAACTCGGCGGTCTCCCGGGCCGCCGCGACGGTGAGCGTGTACACGATGCCGGAGCCGGGCAGCTCCGCCAGGTGGTCGGCGAGCCAGCCCAGCCGGTGCGCGGGGCTGGGCAGGTCGAGCACGGCCAGCCGCAGCGACTCGCGATCCAGCGGTCCGCGCAGGACCAGCGGGTCGGCGGCGCGCCGCCCGGCCGCCCCGCCCTCGCTTGCCGGGCCGTCACTTCCCGGGCCCTCGCTTGCCGGGCCCTCCTCCCGCGCGCCTTCGGCGGGGGCGGTCGCGGTGGTGTTCAGCTGCTCGGCGACGTCGGTGATGACGCGGGCGTTGGCGGTGGCGGTGGTCGCCAGGACCGGCGTGTCCGGCGCCAGCTCGGCGAGGAAGGTGCGCAGCCGCCGGTAGTCCGGCCGGAAGTCGTGACCCCAGTCGGATACGCAGTGTGCCTCGTCGACCACGAGCAGTCCGGTGGTACCGGCCAGCTTGGGCAGCACGGAATCGCGGAAGTCGGGATTGTTGAGCCGTTCCGGGCTGATCAGCAGCACGTCCACGGCGCCGGCGTGCACCGCCGCGGTGATGTCTTCCCATTCCTGCAGGTTTGCCGAGTTGATGGTGTACGCCCTGATTCCCGCCCGGGAGGCCGCCTCGACCTGGTTGCGCATCAACGCGAGCAGCGGGGAGATGATGACCGTCGGGCCGGCCTGCTGGCGTCGCAGCAGCGCGGTCGCGATGAAGTACACGGCGGACTTGCCCCAACCGGTGCGCTGCACGCAGAGCACCCGGCGGCGGTCCACCACCAGCGCCTCGATGGCGGTCCACTGGTCGTCCCGCAGCCGCGCGTGGTCACCGGCCAGCGCCCGGAGCACCTCTTCGGCCTGATCACGCACTGTCGGCATCCGTCGACCCTACCGGCGCCGGGGCCGCGGCGCCCCTCGACGACCCAGGGGGTGACGCACGTGGCGGGCACGCCGCGCCGCCGCACGGCGGGCCAGGGGCACGGCAGCCCGGGGACACGGTGCCGCGAGGCGGCGTGGCCGGCGCGGGGCGGCGTGGCCGGGTATGGGGCGGCGAGGCGGGTATGGGCCGGCGGGCGCCGTCCGCACGAGCGGCTCTCAGGCTCGGCCGGCACCTGCCCGGCCGCCATCGATAGTCCACAGTGGATCGCTGCGGGTACCGTCCCGATCCGACCCGGCCCCTGGACATCGATCCGACGGGCGGCATGATAGGGCGGAGGATCAACTCTGCAGGGGGACGAATCGTGCGTTTTGGCATCAGTCACGTGCTCGACTCGATCGAGCGACGAGTCAGTACGGATCCGCTCGCTGCCGGAGGCGTGACCGATCTCGGCGAGGTGGTGCGCCGTACCGACCTGGACGGCGGGCGGCCCGCACACCTGCTGCGCCTCGGTCTGGTCATCGACGCCCTCAGCCGGCACCTGTCGGACCCGCGCGTCGCCGTGTACGCCGTGGCCGACCGCACCCTGCTGTCCGACACCGACCTCACCGCCAACGAGCGCATGGTGATCCGGCGCTGGTCCGACGACGGGAAGGTCGAGGTGGTCCGCGCCGGGGGGCCGACCGCCGCGCTGCGCGCCCGCGAGGTGGCCGCGCTGACCGGGCTGCCCCTGCTGACCCGCAACTCCACCGGGTACCCGGGCCTGTCCTACGCGCCGGCTCCGACGCCGAACGGCGCCGCCCTGATTCCGCAGATGATCGGGCCCGGCCCGGCCGCTCCGGCACCCGCGCTGGGCCGGCAGTGGCGCTGCCCGGAGCCGGGCTGCGCCAGCTTCGGCCCGCCCGGGACGCGCAACGCCGACCCGTTCGGTCCGCCGCCGGAGACCACCGAACCGGAGGGCCCGCCGCCGCCCCAGCTCATGAACGGAAGGCCGCACTGCCCCCGGCACGGTACGCCGCTGAAGGACCTCGGTCCCCGCCCGCGCGCGGTGACCCTCGCGGCCCGGGTGGACGGCATGGTGTGGCACCGCTTCCAGGTCACCGAGGCCGAGCCGGTACCGGTCGGCCGGGCCCCCGAGGAGGCCAACGGGGTCGGGCTGGGGCTGGCCCTGGACGACCGCGGGCTGCGCTGGGTCAGCCGCAGCCACCTGCGCTTCGAGCTGCGCGGGCACTCCCTTCAGGTCGTCGACACCAGCACCAACGGCAGCACGCTCCTGCTGCGTACCGGCCCGGCCGATCAGCCCCGCCGGGCGCAGCTCAACCGGGGCGAGGTCGCCCCGCTGACCGAGTGGGACACGGTCGAGCTGTACGAGGGCGTCGAGCTCGGCCGCGCCGACCGGGCCGCGGGCCCGGTGGCCGGCGCCCAGACCGGCTCGGTGATGGCGGAGGCGCCTACCCAGTCGATCCGGCTGCCCTGACCGCGCCGCCATCGGCACCCCGCCGCCATCGGCCGGCCCAAAAACCGCGAGCGGCGCGGCCGGACCGCGGCGGGGGTTGGCCGGGCCGGCCGGTTCAGCTACCTGAGCCCGGGCGCAGGGCGATCGCCTGCAGGAAGATCTCGTTGATCTTCGACGGGTCGGACGCGATGAACACCTGCCCCGAGGTCACCGCGGTGATCTGCGACAACTCGGACTGGCTCGCCTCGCCGATGCCGATCGCTATCACCTCGACCTTGCGCTGCGGGTCGACGATGCTCCTGAGCTGGGTGAGCAGCTGGTTCAGCGTGAGGCCACCCGGATTGTCGTTCTGACCGTCGGTCATCAGGACAATCGAGTTGACCTTCTTGGGATCCCAGTTGGTCTGCACCGCCTTGTACGCGGCCAGGATCGTGTCGTACAGGCCGGTGTCGCCGCTGGTGGGGGTGACCTTGTTGAGCGCGGTGTCCAGCTTGGACCGCTGGCTGGACACCGGACCGATGGGCACCAGCTGGCGATAGGGCTTGTCGCCGTCGAGCTTGGTGGAGAACGTCCACAGCCCGGCGTCCCAGTCGTCGCCGAACAGGCTCAGGCCGCCGTCCGCCGCTTGCACCGTCACCTGCTCCCGGGTCTTGCCGCCGGCCGTGGGTACCGCCGTCTTCATCGAGCCCGACACGTCCAGCACGGCGAGGATCCGGCCGGCCTGGGTGATCGCGCCCCAGGTGTTGAGCACCTGGTTGATGACCGCCGGATCGAGGTTGGCCGCCGGTGCCGAGGCTGGCGGGGGCGCGCCCTGCTCGGTGGGGAACCCCGCCCCGGTCGTGCCGTCCGGGGCGCGCAGTCCGTGCTGGGCCAGCAGGTTGCGGTACGGCGCGCCGGTCAGCTGGCCGAGCAGCTCGTTGGCCGCGCTCACCGCCTGGTTGGTGGCGCTGGGCAGCACCGCGTACGGGTAGTCCAGCGCGGTCGGCGCCGGGTTCAGGAACACCGGGGCCAGCGGTACCGGCGGCTGCGCGGCGTTGTACGCGATGACCGCCTGCTCCGACAGCGGCGCGGCGGCCAGGCCGGCGGCCAGCGTGGTGGCGTCCCCCGCGCGCGGGAAGCGGCCGACCAGGTCGGCGCGCACCGTGGAGCGGTTGGCGGCCAGCGCGCGCAGGGCCGCGACGGTCGACTGCTGCGCGCTCGCGCCACCGGCCGCCGCCACGGCGCTACTGAGCGCCATCAGGCCCGACAGGCCGGACGCGTCCCGATCCGGGTCGACGATGCCGGCCTTGAGCGCCTGGCCGCCGGTCATCTTCTGCAGCAGGGCCGGCCAGGTCAGCTTCGCGGCCGGCCAGCCTAGCGCCTGCTTGGCCAGCGGCTGCGGCACCGCCAGCACGACCGGGCTGCTCGCCACCGACTGGGCGACCGCGGGAACGATGTCGGCGTTGACCGCACGGATGCGCTCGAGCCAGGTCGACGAGTCGGGGATCCACACGTCCGGTACCTGGGTCTTGCCGTCGGTCTGGCCGACCCCGCTGACGGTCGCGCCGGCCTGGTGGGCGATTGCCGCCGCCACGTCCGCCGGCTCCGCCCCGGTGACCGTGACCGTGACACACGTGCCGCTGTCCTGGTGCTCGCTCCACGCGCTGGCGGTCGACCGAACGACCGGGGCGATCTCGGGTGCCGCGGCCACGCGCAGGGTGATGTGCGAACCGCATGACGCGCGGTTAACGAACCGGTACCCGCCCCAGCCCAACCCTGCGGCGACGACGAGCACGACGAACCCGACGAGGAGCTTGACTCCGATGCGGTGAGTGTTGCGATGACGGCCTGCCACGGGTACCCATGCTCCGGAGTCAACGGCCACAATGCCATGTACATTCGGCCGAATCTTCTTCACAAAATCGCGGCGGCCGCCCTATTTCCTACGCACCGTGACCTGGGCCTACCCGACCGTCGAATTTGATCTTCGCCAATAGCTTTATTGGATCTTCATTGCGCTCGCCGACGACGAGCCGACCCGACCCTTACGGACCGCGGGCCCCGACCCTGACCCGCACTCGGGGTCGACTCCGGGTACAGACCGGGGTCGATCCCGGATCCGCCGATCCCGACCGGCCGGCAGGCTGAATCCATCACACGGGAGAGGGGACGGCAGATGCGACGCGCCACGCTTGCACTCAGCGCGACGGCGGTGATGCTGATCGCGTCCGGCTGGGCGGTGGCCGGATGCTCAATCTCCACGTCCACGGACGTCCGCTCGTACGAGGTCACCGGCGACATCGGCAGCCTGAGCGTGCGCGACCCGGCCGGCAAGGTCGAGGTCACCGTCGGCGCGGGGCCGGTGGTGGTGACGGAGACCGCGCGCTACAGCAACCACGCGCCGCGCACCAGTCACCGTACCGACTCCGCCACGCTGCGGCTGGTCGACGACGGCTGCCCCGGAGTATCCGGCCACTGCGAGGTGGATTATCAGGTACGGGTGCCGGCCGCCACCTCGGTGAACATCAACGCCTCGGCCGGTCGGGTGGCGCTCACCGGTCTGGCCGGCGACCTGAACATCACCAGCTCGGCGGGCGAGATCGAGGGGACGCGCCTGACCAGCGCCAGCACCACCGTGCACGGCGAGGTCGGCCGGGTCCGGCTGCGGTACTCCGCCCCGCCGACCTCGGTGACCGTCACCGCCGACGCGGGTGAGATCGACATCCGGGTACCCGGCGACGGGTCGTACTCGGTGGACGCGAGGGCGGACGCCGGCAAGACGACCGTCTCCGTGCCGCGCGACCCGGCGTCGACCAGGAGAATCAGCGCTCACAGCGCCGCCGGAAAGATCACCATCGACTCCTGAGCGGGGCCGGTCTCCGAGTCGAGCATGACCCGGCGGTGCATGACGGGGCGGGCATGCCGGGGCGGGCATGCCGGGGCGGGCACCAGCGGGGCGGGAACGGCGGGGCGGGCACGACGGGCGGTCGGGGGACGTCCGATGCGGCGGCCGGGGGACGGTCCGCGGCGGCCGGGTGGGACGGGCCGCGGCGACCGGGATTGGCCGCCAGGGGGCGGTTGGCGGGGTGGGTCAGGCCGGCACGGAGTTTCGCGCCGGGCTCACCTCGCGCAGCCGCCCACTTTTCACGTCGAGGATGAAGCCCCTGATCGCGACGTCGCCGGGGAGCCACGGATGCGAACAGGCGAGGTTGACCTGCTTCCGCACGTTCTCCTCGAGGTCGGTGAAGGTCGAGAACCGGGGCTCGGGATGCTCCGCCGGCCGGCGCTCGGGCAGCCGGGAGGCCAGGTCGTCGTCGGTGAACGTCTGCAGGGCACAGTTCGTGTGACCGATGATCATGATCTCCTTGACCCCGAGCACGTGGGTCGAGACGGCGAGGGACCGCACCGAGTCCTCGTTGATGATCCCGCCCGCGTTCCTGATCACGTCCGCGTCGTCGGCGGCCACGCCCAGCAGCGGCAGCACCCCGGTCAGCCGCGAGTCGGCGCAGGTGACAATGGCGAGCCTGGGTGCCGGCGCGCGACCGCGGCGGGCGTCGTACTCGTTGGCAAGGGTCGCGTTGGCGCTGAACGCCGCGTCGATGACACCCATGACCGCTCGCTCCTCCCCCGTTGCTCCCCTGGGCTCTTTCCCGGTTGGCGCCCGGATACACGCCCGGGCGGCTGTCGTACCCCGCCGGTACGGTGCGCGTCATCGGGTCCGGGGGATGGCTTCCGGGCGGACGCGGAGAGGGAGGCACCGGTGGTCGGAGCCGACGACGTGCGGCGGATGGCGAAGGCCCTGCCGCGCACCGAGGAGAGGCTGATCCGTGACCGCATCAAGTTCCGGGTCGGCCGCATCGTCTACCTCGCCATCTCACCCGACGAGGCGTCGATGGGGTTCGCGTTTCCGAAGCAGGAGCGCGCCGGGCTGATCGCCAGCGAGCCGGACAAGTTCTTCATGCCGATCCCCTCCGACGAGCGCTTCAACTGGGTCCGGGTGTGGCTGGCCGCCATCGACGAGACCGAGCTGCGCGAGCTGGTCGTCGAGGCGTGGCGGATGGTCGTGCCGAAACGGGTCGCCGCCGCCTTCGAACACGGCCTGCGGTAGCGGCCCGGTCTGGCGGCCGGGCCCGCGGTAACGGCCCGGCCCGCGATGGCGGCCCGGTCGGGCGGCCTGTGGTGGCGGCCGGTTTCAGCCCGCCGGGGCGGCCGTCCGGTGGTGCGCCAGCCGCGCGTGCTGCGCCTGATCCGGACCGTACGGGTCGGCGTGCACCAGCGCGGCGGTGAGCCTCGGTACCGCGTGGATGAGCCGGTGCTCGGCGTCGACCGCGATGGCGTGGGCCTCGGCGATGGACAGGTCGGCGTTGACCGCTATCTCGCACTCGGCGCGGAGTTGGTGGCCGATCCACCGCAGGTGTACCGCGCCGACGCCCACGACGCCGGGGGTCGCGCACAAGGTGGCCTCCACCGCGTCGACCTGCGCCGGGTCCACGGCGTCCATCAGCCGGCGGTACACCTCGCGGGCGGCGTCCTTGAGCACGAACAGGATCGCGACCGTGATGAGCAGCCCGACGGCGGGGTCGGCCCAGCGCCAGCCGATCGCGACCCCGCCGGCGCCGAGCAGCACGGCCAGTGAGGTGAACCCGTCGGTACGGGCGTGCAGCCCGTCCGCCACCAGAGCGGCGGAGCCGATCCGGCGCCCGACGCCGATCCGGTACCGGGCGACGATCTCGTTGCCCGCGAATCCGACCAGCGCCGCGCCGGCCACGTAGGGCAGGTGCGACACCGTGGCGGGGTGCAGCAGCCGGCCGACGGCCTCGTAGCCGGCCAGGGCGGAGGAGCCGGCGATGAAGACCACGATGACGATGCCGGCCAGGTCCTCGGCCCGGCCGTACCCGTAGGTGTACCGCCGGGTGGCGGCCCGCCGGCCGAGCAGGAAGGCGATGCCCAGCGGTACCGCGGTCAACGCGTCGGCGAGATTGTGCAGGGCGTCGCCGAGCAGGGCGATCGAGCCGGACAGCACGGTGATCGCGACCTGAGACACGGCGGTGACGCCGAGTACGGCCAGGGAGATCCACAGGGCGCGCAGGCCCTCGCGGCTGGCCTCCATGGCCGAGTCGATCTTATCGGCGGCGTCGTGGGAGTGAGGGGTGATCAGGTGGCCGGCCCGGTGCCAGAGCCCCGCCCACCCGCCGTGCCCGGTCTCGTGCCCGTGCCCGTGCCCGGTCTCGTGCGGCTGGCCGGTCTCGTGCGGCTGGCCGGTCTCGTGCGGCTGGCCGGTATCGTGCCCGTGGCCGGTCTCGTGCCCGTGCTCATGACCGTGATCGTGACCGTGGCTGGTCCCATGATCGTGGCCGGTCTCGTGGTCGTGGGCCGCCGTGCCTGCGCCGTGCGGCTCCGGCGCGCCCTGCCCCTCTTCGTGGTGGCTTCGCTCGTTGTCCACGGCCGGCGCCTCCACTCGCCTCGATCTGCGGCACCCACAGGAATGATAGGTGCGCGCCGGCCGCGACGCCGCGCCCTTCGCGTCCGCCGGGCCGGTCGCCATCGCCGCGCATTTCCGCGTCGCGGCCACGGTCCACACGCTTACATCGACGGGCATAGTTTGTTACGCTCGCGTCGCGGCCAACTGTTAGGAGTATTAAGTGTTATGAGATTACGACGTCGAGCCCCCGTCCTGGCAGCCGCCATAACGCTGACCGTCGCGACGATCACCGCCGCGACGGGACTGCTCTTCGCGCCGAGCGGCCAGGCAGCGGTCAACACCGCAACCGTCGCGCCGCTGGTCGCCTGCACCTATCCGGCCTGGGCCGAAGGCACCAGCTACGCCGCCGGCGACCGGGTCACCTACCAGGGCCACGCGTACCAGGCTCGGCAGGCGAACACCCCACCGGTCGGTGCGGGCTGGACCCCCGCCGCGGTACCGGCGCTGTGGCAGGACCTCGGCACGTGTACCGGCGGCGGCACCACGCCGCCCGCGTCCCCGTCTCCGACCCCGTCCACCACCCACCCGACCTCGCCGTCACCGTCGCCCTCACACACCACGTCCCCCTCGCCGTCCCCCACCACCTCGCCGCCGCCCGGTGGCGGTACCTGCTCCGTGAAGTCGCGGCCGGCGGGCAAGGTTCTCCAGGGGTACTGGGAGAACTGGGACGGCAACCTCAACGGCGTGCACCCGCCGCTGGGTTGGATCCCGATCACCGACTCGCGCATCGCGGCGCACGGGTACAACGTGATCAACGCCGCGTTCCCGGTCATCCGGTCCGACGGCACCGTGCTGTGGCAGGACGGCATGGACGCGAACGTGAAGGTCGCCACCCCGGCCCAGATGTGCCAGGCCAAGGCGGCGGGTGCCACGATTCTCATGTCGATCGGGGGCGCGGCGGCCGGCATCGACCTGAGCTCCTCGGCGGTGGCTGACAAATTCGTCTCCACGATCGTGCCGATCCTGAAGACCTACAACTTCGACGGCATCGACATCGACATCGAGACCGGCCTGACCGGTAGCGGGAGCATCAACACCCTGTCCACCTCGCAGGCCAACCTCGAACGCATCATCGACGGCGTGCTCGCCCAGATGCCCTCGAACTTCGGCCTGACCATGGCGCCCGAGACCGCGTACGTGACCGGCGGCGGCGTCACCTACGGCTCGATCTGGGGCGCGTACCTGCCAATCATCAAGAAGTACGTCGACAACGGCCGGCTCTGGTGGCTGAACATGCAGTACTACAACGGCAGCATGTACGGCTGCTCGGGCGACTCGTACCAGGCCGGCACGGTACAGGGGTTCACGACGCAGACGAACTGCCTGAACACCGGACTGGTCGTCCAGGGCACGACGATCCGGGTGCCCTACGACAAGCAGGTACCGGGCCTGCCGGCACAGCCCGGCGCGGGCGGCGGCTACATGTCGACCTCGCTGGTGGCACAGGCCTGGAACGCCGACAGCGGCCTCAAGGGACTGATGACCTGGTCCATCAACTGGGACGGTTCGAAGAACTGGACGTTCGGCGACAACGTCAAGTCCCTTCAGGGACGCTGACGCCCGGTGGGTGTGTCACGCAGGCCCGTGGCACACCCACCGGATCGCGGAGGTCCACCGCGCCGCGAGACTATGGACGCGGACGCGGACGCGAATCGTGGCGTGGGACCGGAACCGTGGCGTGGGACCGGAGGCAGGGCGGATCGTGAGCAGAATGGGAGCGGTCGAGTTCGGTGGCCGGGGCTTCTGGGCCTACGACGTCAGCCTGTCGCTCCTGCTCGTCGAGGCGATCCGAGCCGGCGAGGAGTTGCCGGCGGATCGGCGTCCGGCTGGGTTGCCAGGGGTGCTCGACCAGCTTCGGGTCGTGGCGGTCGTTCCCGACCTCGGATTCCCGATAGAGGAGAGCTGGCCGCCGCGCGAAGTGGACCTGCTCAGGTCCCTGCTCATTGACGTGAGCAGGCGGCTGGCGGTTCGCGGCACGGTCGCGGCGGACGGGGTGGCCACCTGGGATGTGCTCGACGGCGGCACCATCTCCTTGCGGGGTGCCGAGGTCGTCGACCTGACTCCGGTCATCGAACTCGCCGGAGCCACGGTCCAGCTGGTCGAGGGCACCCTGCCGCGAGCGCCGGCCGGCACGTGGTGGGCGTACGGGTTCGAGGGTGGCCGACGCACGATCGCCATGCGGTCCTGAGGGGCTCAAGGGGCAAGGAAGTCCCGGAACTCGGCGGCCTCGGGGAATGGCGCGTCCTCCGCCAGGGCGCCGATGTAGACGACCGCCTCCTCGTCCTGGTAGAGGGAGAAGCCTTCGGGGACCTGTCCGATGACGAGGGCGTTGCCGCCACGGCGCCAGGCGGCGTACCGCCATGAATACGGGCCGATGGCCGTGGCGCGGCCCTCGGTCCTCACGTCGCACTGCGGCGGGCCGAGCAGTTCGGCGAACCGGTCGACGGCGGCGTCGACGTGCCCGTCGAATTCCTCCCGGCCGGCGCCCTTCTGGCTGGACCAGCCGGGCAGGGCACCCCATTCGTCGGTCGTCCACACCTCTCCGCCCACCCAGTAGTAGTGGCAGAACGGCATGTAGAAGCCATCGTGATCGCTATAGACGACGTGGCCTTGGCCGGTAACGAAGCCATTGATCGTTTCGATTACGTCGTTGTCGCGCCAGCCGAGGGCGCGCATCGCACCGTCGGTAACCTTCCCATCGGACCACGGCAGGTCCGCCAGATCGGCGATCTGGCGGGCCAGTTCGGGGGTGATGGGACACCCGGCGACGTAGTCGTCGTCGATGCCGGCGTCGGCGCCTTCGACCATGGGCCCGTCCGTCTGCGGTTGCGTCACGCCCAACAGTCTGGCCGATCCGGCTGGCGCCCCGCGAAGCGCACCCGAACCCTGCGAAATGTCAGCCGACCGCCGCGGCCGCCGCCGCGATGAAGACGAGTTGCAGGACGGTACGCAGGCCGAGCGGTGTGGCCCCGGCAACGCGCCGGCGGGCGGCGGAGACGTTGGCGGGGAACATCAAAATCATCATCAGGATGAGCCCGAGCGCCGCCCACGGCGCCGTCGCCGGCACGAGAATGCCGACCGCACCCGCGAACTCCAGCACTCCCGTAACGGTGACCAGCAAGCCCGCGCCAGGCAACGATGGCGGAACCATCGCCACGAGACCCGCACGCAGTCTCGGAACGAAGTGAGCCGAGGTGGTGAGCAGGAACATCAGCGCCACCCCTGTGCGAAGCGCCGGCTGCCAGCCGTCCAGTGCCGCCACGCCGGCCAGGCCGGCCACGCGCGCACCGAGGATGCCGGCGATGAGAGCAATGAGGGGTTGCATGATTCGACCTTCGCGACGAGGAAACTTGCCACTGACAAGATACCCACTCACGGCCGTATCTTGTCAATGACCAGATACGCTTCTCGGATGGCCCGCACGTACCATCACGGAAACCTGCGCCCGGTTCTGCTCGCCACGGCCGCAGAGGCGATCGAACAGGACGGCCCGGCGGCGTTGAGCCTGCGCGACCTGGCCCGCCGTGCGGGCGTATCGCACGCCGCGCCCGCCCACCACTTCGGCGACAAGGCGGGCCTGCTCACGGCGCTCGCCACCGAGGGGTACGACCTGCTCGCCGAGGCGGTCGGGGCGGCCGACGACATAGTCGAGGCGGGCCTGGCCTATATCCGGTTCGCGGTTGAGCACCGGGGACACTTCGAGGTGATGTTCCAGCCCGACCTCTACCGCAACGACGACCCCGACGTCGTTGCCGCGCGGGAACGGGCGGGTCGGGCCCTGACGGACGCGCTCGCGGCACTGCCGGAACCGCCTACCGCCAAGGAGGGCCGGGCGGCCCGGCTCGCGGCCTGGTCGATCGTGCACGGCTTCGCCGGACTGTGGATCGGCGGCGTCCTGCCGGCCGACCTCGGCGACGATCCAGCGGCGGCGGCCCGTCCCGTCATCAGTCGACTGTTCCAATAACGGACGCCCCCGGCGTCCGGTCGCGGGACGCTCGGAATCCGCCGGGACCCTCTTGATAGGCACAGAACCTGACGCCGGCAAACCGCGTCTTGGGGGGCATGATGACACGACGACCGCCTCATGGAGCGGATCCGCGACGAGCCGACCGGTCCCGCTGGCGAGCCGGAGCAAGGGTGCGGCCGTGACAGGGGTGGGCCCGCCCAGCGCCGAGGAGGAGTTCGCGGGGGGCCAAATGATCATTAGCTCGGTTAGAGGGCACGGACCGCACCCTCGGATGCCGGCGGGTAGACCGGGGCGTCTCTTGTTGCAGCCCGGAAGGCCGGGCACCATGGTACGACTGCCTCAGCGCACGAACGAAACCGGCGGAACTGGCAAGTCGATGACGACGAAGAAATCGGGTGCGCCGCTGCGTACACCTGAGGCTCCGCAGCAGGCGACGTTCCTGGAACTGTTGTTCGACCCGCCGACACTCTGACCTCTCGACGTTCCCGCTGGTCAGGTGCCGTCTTAGCTGATCTTCGAGGTGCCCCCGGCAAGATTCGGACGCGCGACACACGGTTCAGGCAGGGGCTAGCGTCGAGCCGGCCTCGGGTACCGCGACCTGGGCCGACAGCGGCAGGTGCTACTTGTCCGCCCTTGATCATTCCGCGTATCCTCCGGATCTTGCGAATGTCGCCGCAGCGGCGCGTTCGCTGCGTTACTCCCGCTCTCACCCTGAAGTTGGAAGCCGTGGCTCACGTCGCCCGTCCCGCTGCTGACCGGGCCGTCGACCAACGCCACGGACGCCGCGTCCCCGCTGATTTTTCCGCGGTTGACGTCAAGACGGCCAGGCCGGCACCGACCCTCTCGTGACGGCGCCGGGACGGCCGCGCCGATGGAACGAGGGAGGCTCGCGGTGAGCAAGGTAGTGCTGGATGTAGCGATGTCCCTGGACGGATTCACGACCGGACCGAATGTCAGGCAGGACGAGCCCATGGGGGACGGCGGCGAGCGGTTGCATGAATGGATGTGGAAGGCCGGGAACGGGGCGGACAGCGAGGTCGACGTCAGCTTCAGCCCAACGAACGCGATAGTGGGTGCTGCCATCATCGGACGGCACACCTTCGACCTTGGCGTGGGCAGCTGGGGCGGCACACCATGGCCCGGCGTCCCGACTTTCGTGGTCACCCACCGGACCAGGGAGGACCTGCTCGGCGACAACGGCGGGACGTTCGCCTTCGACGGGCTGTCGGCCGCGGCCCGGCGCGCCAGGGATGCCGCCGGGGACAAGGATGTCCTGGTGCTGGGTGCGCATGTCGCCGGGCAGCTGTTGCGGGCGGGCCTGCTCGATGAGGTGCGCATCCATCTCGTTCCGTTGTTGCTGGGGAAGGGCACGCCGCTGTTCGCCGGGGAACAGGCCGACCTGATCCCGGAAGGAAAACCCGTCGCAGGGTCCGTGACCCACCTGCGCTACCGCGTCGCTAAGCCCTGACGCCCTTAGCAGGCTCCGTAGGCCCTTCGGGGACGTTCCGGCTGCGCTCGACAGGGCGCTCTGATGCTAGTGCCGCGTCAGGCAACCTTTGCCTCGTCGTATGGGCGAGGTCCGCCCCACCACCCACGGTGGCGAATCGCTCGACCGCCACCCCGCGGCGAGGATCCACAACTTACGCCCAACCAGGCATAGGTTGGTGGACACGGCACTAGCCTGTCCCAGTCCTGAATGGAGCGGCAACCGAATGATCGTCGAGACCCTGCCCTCTTCGTCCGGGGCATGGCTGCGCAGGGTGCTCAGCGAGGCATCGGGGCGAGACCGCGCCGACCGAAAAGATTTCCTCGTCGAGACCTACGTGGCGACCTGTCAGGGCGAACCGGAGCTCGGCTACATCGGTCGCACCTGGGTAAGCCGCGGCGCCGGTTACTGGGTCAGGCGCAGCGCGGCCACGTTCGCCTACTTCCTGCTCGGGGTCTTCATCGGCACCCTGTGCCTCGGCCTGGGCCCCGATCTCCTCTTCAACCGCCAGTACAGCTTCAATACTCACCTGCCCCTGACGCTGAAGATCCTCATCCTCGTCGTCTGGTATGCGCCCGCAGTTGTCGCATACCTGGGTATGTACCACCGCTTGGTCCTGTGCGGTTTTTCGCGCGACCGATTCTCGCAGGGACCGCACCTCGGATCCCTGACCGGCCGGGTACTGATTCCCCTGGCATTGCCGTTCCTGTCCGTGGCCGGCGGACTCGTCCTCGCGATGTTCACCTCCACTCTCCGCGCCGATTTCCCAGGTGAAGCCGTCGCCCGCGAGGCCCGGCGCCGCTATCGCAAGCACCAGGACGCTGTGGATGCCCAGCGCCGCGAGGCGAAGGCCCGGGGCAGGACGAAGACCCGACCGCACAGGTGACAGCCGCAGCAGCGGTCCCGTCGGGGCCTGCTGGCCCATCGATCACGACACGTTCCACGCGCTGCGGCGGGCGCCGGCCACGGCCTGGTCCTCGTCGCCGTTGCCACCGATCTCCACGGCGCTCTAGCTGCGCGAGGGGACTCTGGTGTATGAACGGCGGCGCCGTACCGTGTTGGAGTTCAGCCCGGTCGACCTGGTCTCGACGTTCGTCGAGGTCGGGACCGACGCCACGAAGCCGGACCCGATACCCGACGGCCTGCGGGAACACATCGAGCTGCGGCGTGGCCTGCGCGCGCGAGTGGCTGACCACGCGCAGGCCAACCGAGGAAGAGGCGAGACTACTCGACATCGATCCGGGAGACCCGGTGCTGAGCCTGGGCATCGCGGTCCACCAGGCGTCCGGGGAACCGATCATTGCGTCGGTCGCAGTGCTGCCCGGCGGTCGGCACGAGATCGAGGACACGTACCCGCTCCGGTAGTTTCGTCACGGTTGACGGCGCGGATGGCTAGTTGCATCGACGGGTCTTAATCTGAGCGAATGGCGGAACTTCCGGGGTTCGAGACGGCGTTGGCGCGGCTGGCTGAGCATCGTGAACTCGACGTCTACGCGCTGTCCCGGGCGGCCGCGGTGCCGGAAGCCGAACTTGCGGCGGTACTTGACGGTGCCAGGCCGAGCGAAGCGCTGATCTGAGGGCTTGCGCCCGTACTCCAGCTACACACGTCGGATCTGTTCGTCCTGGCAGGACTGGCCGTACCGGACGACCTGACGCCTTTGGACGCGGAGGCCGGTCACCTGATCGATTGGATTTTCGGCAGGGTCTCTCACTCGTCAAGACAGGTACGTCGGTTACGCAAATTCGTGCGGTCGTTGCCCCAGCAACCCCGCGCGGAACCGTTCCCGCCGCCACCGGCGCAGCGCCAGTTTCCGCCCGGCCCGGGCGCCCTGGTCCTGGGCCTCCTACGCAATCGAAACCTGGATTGGTCGGGGGCGGTTCGCGCCCTGGTCCTAGCTGACGAGAGGTTCTGCTTCTCGGCGGTCACGATTCGAGTCATCGGACAAGGAAGGAAGGAACTCACCCCTGAGCTGGTGGCCGCTCTCGCGACCGTGCTTGGCATTCCGGCCAATGACCTGGCCGCCCTGACCGGCGTCGACCCGACCAACGGCACCCGAGATCCTTGGTGTCCGGCGGTGACCGAGGTGGCCAAGCTCATTTGGGATCTTCGACGCCTCACCCGCGGCCAGATGCGAGAGGTTGAGAGCCAGGCGATCGCCATGAGCAAACGAGCTTGAGGCGAGGCTCACCAGCGCCATAGCTCGAGCCGTTTCGATCAAGGTGATCGCCCCGGCCCGGCCCGTACCGCCGGAAGTCCGCGGTTCCCGGCTACCCGCCGGCGGTGGGTCTGGTGCTCGTGCCCGCGCCGCCGACGGCCGGTGCAAGGGCGGCCAGAAGTGCCGGGCCCGGTTGGCGCACTCGACGCACGGCACGGGCATCCGGCCGGCCAGCGCGCCGGCGCAGCGCTGAACCCGTTTCACCACGCGGGGCGGACCCCATCTCGCCAAAGAAAACGCCCGCCCCGCGTTCCCCAACCCCCCTCGTAGGAAGGGCTGTTGATGCCCACCGTAGCGGAACTCGCCCGGGTCACGACCCGGAACGGGGCAGTGTGGCGTGCCTGTACGTCCTGCGCGGCGTACGTTCTACCGCTGGCGGGAACTCGGCGTCGTACCGGAGCGCCTCCGGCTGCCCAATGAAGAGCTGCGGGTGTGGCGTAGCGAGTTCCGGGCCTGGCTGGAGCAACTGCGGGACCGGGCCGCGTGAAGTCTCGGGACGTACGGGTCTGGGATATCGGGCCCAACAAGGGGCAGGGCAAGAAGCGGACCTACACCGCCCGGTGGATCGTGGCCGGGCGGGAGACGTCCAAAACGTTCATGACCCGTGCCCTGGGGGACAACTTCCGCTCGGACCTGATGCGGGCGATCAACAAGGGCGAGAGCTTCGGCACCGGCTCGGGTCTGCCGGACTCGATGGTGGAGGCGAAGGAGGCGACCAGCTGGCTGGAGTTCGCGCAGTCGTACGTGAGCATGAAGTGGCCTGGGGCGGCGGCGAGGTCGCGGGACAGGCACAACGAGCGCGGGCTGAAGCATCGCGGCGAGGATGAGCCGCGGGTAGTGCCCATCCCGCCGGAGCTGGTGGCGATCCTGCGCTGGCACATCGAGCGGTACGGCGTAACGCCGGACGGCCGGCTGTTCGGTAGCGAGCGGGACAACGTGGTGAGCGCGTCGAACTCCCCCGGTCTGGGAGGAGGCTCGCACGTTCGGACTGACTCCGCGTCAGGTCGCCCCGCCGCTGGCCGGCCGGCCCTACGACCTGCGGCACGCGGCCCTGTCGCTGTGGCTGAACGCCGGCGTCCAGGCGACCGACGCCGCCGAACCTGCCGGCAACTCGGTCGACGTGCTGCCAAGGTGTACGCCAAGTGCCTCGACGGCCAGGAGGCGACCATCAACCGACGAATCGAGGCCGCGTTGGGAGAGGCGGCATGAGTTGTCCGGACAGTAAGCCCTGTCTGGATCGCCTGCCGTTCAGCCATCCTTGGCGTACCAGACGTTTGTTCCGGTCGACATCGCGGTCTGGGGCCGACGTCACGAAGCCGGACCCGATCCCCCGCGGCCTGCGGGCGCACATCGAACGGCGGCGCGGACTGCGCGGGGACTACGCGCACGAGTGGCTGACCACCCGCAAACCGACCGAAGACGAGGCAAAGCTTTCGGCATCGACCCCGGCGACCTGGTGCTCAGCCTGGTCATCGCCGTACACCAGGCATCCGGGGAACCGATCCTCGCGTCGGTCGCGGTGCTGCCCGGCAGCCGTCACGAGATCGAGGGCACGTACCCCGCTGCGGTAGTTCCATTGCCGTCAGGCGGCCACGGAGCGCGAAGCGACGATGTTGTCGATCGCGGCCTGCTGCGCATCGTCGAAGGCGGCTCGGGGGAGGAACGCCGCGAACTTCCGGTCGCGGTAGAACAACCAGAACTCTGGCGTCGACTCCACCCGGTCGAATATCGCCCATCGCAAGGCGACGGTGGACAGCTCCGTCCGGACCTCATATCCATCGCCGGTGAACCGTAACGTCGCCGGCGCGCGCAGCAAGACGGCCATCCGGCGGAACAGGCGTCGGTACGCCCACGCACCGGCGATCGGAGAGGCGATGGCTCCGGCGACCATCCCGGCAGTGGCAGCGAAGGCACCCACCGATGCGCAGATCGCTGCCGCCCCGAGGAGGAATGCCGGCATTCCCCAGCGAAGCAGCCGTATCCCGCGCCGCAAGCCCCGCTTGAACGCCCGGGTCACCTCACCGGCACTAAGTTGGTACTCCACCGTGAATTCCACCGGGCGATGTTAGATCATCGCAGCAATGCCCTCGATAGGCGAGATCAGCTCCTGCAGGCCACACGAGCGCGGCAAGGTCGAAGCCGATCAAGCACGCGACAAGGAGACCGGGAGCGGATCTGGACCGCATCCCGATGAACATGCCCGGCGCCGCAACGGCGGCTGTTCCGCAGCGAGCGGGACAACGTGGTGAGCGCGTCGAACTCCCCCAAGATCCATTCCGCGTATTCCGCGATCATCGACAAACAGCCACTCAGGACGGCCTACGGCTGCCTACGGTGGATCATGGGATGAGAAAGGTTTCCGCTGGTCAGGTGCCATTTTGGCTGATCTTCGAGGTGCCCCCGGCAGGATTCGAACCTGCGACACACGGTTTAGGAAACCGTTGCTCTATCCCCTGAGCTACGAGGGCGACGCGCACCAGGGTACCCGGCGGCGGGTACCGATTCACGTCAGGGCATGCCGGGCCTAGGTCAGGCCGGCCGGGCGTACGCCAGCAGGGCCGGCATGCTCTGGCCGTCCCACGTGCCGGTCAAAGCGACCTCGGCAGACGGGGTGTCGTCGCCGACGATTCGCACCACAGCCAGCGCCACCGAGTCAGTCTCGATGAGCGTGGGGTCCTCGTCGACCACCCGACGAACCGCGGCGACGGTCGGCACCCCGGCGCCGTTCGCGCCACTGCCGGCCACGAACATGTCGGGCTGGCGGGGGGTCTGCCGGCCGTCGGCCGCCTGCTTGAATTCCTCCGCCTGTCCCGTACCGGCGAACATGGCGCTCGCCAGCGCCGCGACGTAGACCGGGTCGCCACACGCGTCGTACACCCAGCGCGGGCCCAGCACGGAGTGCTCCATGGTGCCGACGAGCCAGTCGTCGCCACCCTCCAGCGGAGCGCCACGGTACGTGAGCGGGACGTGGTGGATCGGCCCGTCGCCGGCCCGCACGAGGATCGTCTCGACGCCGACCTCGCCGGCCGGGTCGTCGAAGCGGCAGGCCGCCACGCGCGTGAGTTCGGCACCGGCCTGCTCCTGGTACCAGGAACGGCCGGGCAGCCAGGCCGACAGGAGTTCGAGCTTGGTGGGATGGATTTGCGCTTCGTGTACCACGGCCATGGGTCGCATCGTAGAGGTGCCGCGGTGCGGCCTTCCCGAAGGGCACCCGGGCTACGGTAGGGCGCGGTCGATTTCGGCGAAAAGGTCGCGCGGCACGACGAATCCGTGGCGCCACGCGAGTTCGGTCCAGTACCGGCGCCCGTGCCGCCACGCGGCGCGCAGTGCGGCGCGGATTTCGTCGGGCTGGGCGGGGCTGGTGGTACCGCGAAGTTCCGCGATCGTGGGTGCGGGCAGCTCCGCCTCGGCGCCGCGCGAGGGGGTCAACCAGTGATCGGTGCGCTCCTGGCTCAGCCGGGCCATCCACAGCAGGTGCCGGTGTGCGTGCCCCAGGGCGTCCCAGGCGCGGAGGGTCTCGCCGCGGTTGCCGACGTGGTGGGCGAGCACCAGCCAGTTGGCGAACCGGCCGCACAGCGTCTCGATTTCGTCGCCGGTGTGCGGAATGGTCGGCCGCGGGGGCACCGATTCCAGGGCCGGGCGGAGCCTTCCGCTCCGGTCGACCAGGATCATCCGCTCGACCGGTGCGCCCCTCGCCGGCCAGGTGCGCACGATCGGGATGTCGTCGCTGGTGACGAAGTGGAATTCGCCGCGCACCAGACCGGGGAAGAACACCACGTCGGTGCCGAACTCGTTGCGTACCAGCTGGGAGAACGGCGCCACCCGCGCGCACCAGGATGACGGCTGCACGCCTTCTCGCGAATCCGGCCCGAGGTGCTCGGGCCGGAAGAACAGCCAGAACTCGACGTCGCTGTGTTCGTCGGCCTCGCCGGCCGCGAAGGAACCGTACATCAGCGCGGCGTCGAGCCGCTCGTCGGCGACGCAGAGTTCCCTGACCCGGGCGATGAGCCGCTCCTGCACCAGCACCGCGCCACGGTACCGGCCGGGCCGCCGGGCGCGCTCGGCATTTTGTCGGGCGGCGAAACGGCACGGTCAACCGCCGAGGTTGGGGCTACGGTGGCATCGGGTGGGTCGTCGCGGAACGGGACGGCCCAGGTTCGCGGGACCACGCGACGGCGGAGGTGGCGGATGAATCGCCCCGAAGAGTGGCGCATTGAGGCCGACGACGAGTGGCTGGCGGCGCACTCATCGGACAGTTTCGCTCGGCTGCGGCACCGGTTCCGGGGGATCGGGGGGATGGGCGAGGCCGTCTCGAACGCGGAGCTGGGCCCGTTCGGTGGAGCGCCGCGCAAGCCGGAGACTCGGATCCACCGCAAGACGTACGCGGTGGTGCGGTACGCCGAGCGTCGGGTGGCGTACACGACCATCCACGTGGACGTGCGCCCGTGCCCGAGGTGCCGGCGGCGCCTGGCTCTGGTGTTGCAGCGGATCGTCTTCGTGCGGGAGCGCGGCGGGCGGTTGATGGTCGGCACGGTCCGGATGTGCCGCTACTGCCAGGCCGACTCGTGGATGTTCCGATCGCACATGCCGTCGGCGGCGAGGGCGCGGCGGCGCGGATACAAGGTGGTGCTCTAGCCTCAGTTCGCTAGCGGATGGAACGTATCTACGTAGGCATGTATGGTGATGCCCATGACTGACTCCGTTCGCGCCTGGCGCGTCCTGTTCGAGGATCTCTGCAGGCTGATCCGGTCCGGCCGGCTCGTTCCGGGCGACCGCCTGCCGTCAGAGACGGCGCTCATCGCGCAGACCGGCCTGAGTCGCACGACCGTGCGCCAGGCCATCGGGCAACTGCGCTCGGTCGGCCTCGTGTCTACCCTGGCCCCGAAGGGCACCTTCGTGCTCGGCACCCCAGACCCGGTGCGGCTCATGGCCGGCGAATCCGTCACCGCCGAGGCCGCGCTGACCCTCACCCGCGCCGACGGTTCGACCGCGCTGCTGCCCGCCGGCACACCAATCGTCTGCGCCGCGACCCGCTGATCCCCACCGTTTCGCCCCCGGGCGCCGACGGGCGCCGCCCCTAAGCGCTTCGGGCACCCGGCGGCGGCCGGGAACCGCCAGGGGCGGCTCGCGGGCGGACACCGGCATGCTTGACCGGCGTCATCGTGGGTACGGGCATGCCAGCTATCCAAACCGCCCACGGAGGTTGCGTTGCCGAACGGACGGCCGCGACAGCCGGATCCATGACCGCCGGCCGGGCGAGGGCGAACACCGGCCGCGCGGCGCGCCCGGCGCGCCGCCGGGGCCCGCACCCGGGGCGCCGCTGGCGCAGGGTGGCCCTGCTCGCCATCACGGTGGCGATTCTGGTGGTCGTGGCGGTTGGCGTCTTTCCCCGGTTCGCCAACTACGCCCAGGCGTGGGGAGCGATCGAGCGGATCCCGGCACCGTACCTCGCCGGGCTCGCCGGGGCGGCCGCGCTCAACGTGGGGGTGGGTGCCTGGCCGCTGCAGGCCGCGCTGCCCGGGCTGCGCTACCGTCCGGCCTTTGTCGTGGGACAGACGTCGTTCGCCCTGAGCAACGCGATACCGGCCGGTGGCGCGATCGGGCTGGGCGTGGAGTACGACATGCTGGAGTCGTACGGCTTCGGCGGTGGGCAGGCGGCGAGCGCGGCGGCGATCTCCAGTATTTTCAACGTGTTCGCCACGCTCGTCATGCCGGTCCTGGGCGTGCTGGCGCTGCTCATCGTCGGCGAGGTGCGGTGGCATTTCGTGCTGATCGCGGTCGCCGGGGTGCTGAGCGTGGGCGTGGCCATCGGCGCGTTCACGGTGGTCCTGCGCAGCGAGCGGGGCGCACGCTCGGTGGGGCGCCTGGCGGACCGGCTGCTGAATCCGGTGCTGCGGCGCCTACCCAAGCACCGCACCATCGACACCACCAGCCGGATACTCGGCTTCCGGACCAGCGTGGTCGACGTGATGAGGACGCGCTCTCCGGCGGTGGCCGGATCGACGCTGCTGCCGCAGTTCACGTCGTGGCTGGTCCTGCTGCTCGCCCTGCGCGGTCTGGAGCAGGGCGCCCACACGAACTTCAAGCTCACCTGGCCGGAGTCGCTGGCGGCGTTCTCGTTCGCCGTGGTGGTGTCGTTCATCCCGATCACCGCCGGGGGCTTGGGCACGGTGGACGCGGTCCTCACCGGGCTGCTTGCCGCGTTCGGCGCCACCGGCAGCGACGCCCTGGCCACCGACCTCGTGTGGCGTACCGGCACGTTCGTCCCGCAGGTGCTGGTCGGTGCGCTGATGTTTCTGCTGTGGCAGACGTCGTCCGGGCGCCGTCGGCACGCACCCGCCGGCCCCCGCGACGACCAGGGCAGCCGCGGCGACCCGGGCAGCCGCGGCGACCCGGGCAGGCACGACGACCCGGGCAGGCACGACGACCCGGGCAGGCACGGCGAATCGGGCCCGCGCAGCGACTCGGGCCCGCGCGACGGCCAGGGCGACCGCGGCGGGCCCGATCGGGCCGGGTAGCTACGACACGATTTTGATGGCGCTCTGCTGGTTGAGGCCGAGCGGCTGCTGCATGGTCATGTGCAGGAACTCCATCGCCTCCAGCTCCCGGGAGCGGCGCAGCGGCCCCACGTCCATGGGGTGCATGTCGGTGGAGGACACGAACTGCGCCACCGTCGACTTCGCGTCATCGTCGTCGCCGGCGATCAACACGTCCAGCCGCTCGCCGCCGCCCTCGCCGGCCTCCAGCAGGTCGGCGAAGATGGTGTTGAACGCCTTCACCACCCGTACCGACCCGCCGGCTGCCTGCTGGATCTCCTCGGCGGCGGAGCTTCCCGCCGGTACCGTCAGGGAGTCGAAGGTCGACATGTCGACCGGATTGGCGATGTCCACGACTATCTGGTCATCGAGCTCGTTGCCTGCGGACTGGACGATCTCCTGCCCCGCCGGGTAGTGCACGGCCAGCACGTTCAGGTCGGCCTGCCCGACGCTCTCCCCCACCCCGATGTCGGCGCCGCTGAACCGCTGGCGGAGGTCGGTCACCAGGGCACGCGCGTGGTCCAGGTTCGGGTTGATGATGCGTACCTGATGGTCCCCGAACGCCGCTCTCGCGGCGATGGCCCGGGCCATGTTTCCGGAACCTACGATGTTGAGCAGCATGTCGCGTCTCCTGACTCGAACCGATGGCGTGCCTCCGCTGAGGTCGTTCCCCGAAAACGGTCCGTGATGCACGCACGCCGCCGGCCGCGCCGACCGGGCTTGGCCGGCCCGGGCACGCCGGTGGCGCCGATCCGGGCGCCCGGGCGGATAGGCCCCGGCGGCGTCAGCGCAGGACGATCAGGCCGGTCGGGGTGGTGGGTGTCCAGCCGGGCTCGATGATGGCCAGCGCATCGGCCAGGGCGGCCGCGCCGAGATATCCCGACCGGTCGTGCGCGACGACCACCGCACTGCCGGCGCCCCAGCGCACCGGCACCAGCCGGGTCTGTCCGGGCAGCGGCCGAGTCGCCCCGGAGACCAATGCGCTCGGCAGCTCCGGCAGGCCGCGCCCGGTCAGCCCCGCGATCAGCGGCTGCGGCAGGGTGTACGCGGCGACCAGGGCCGCGAACGGGTTGCCCGGCAGCCCCACGGCCCAGCGGGCGCCGCCCAGCTCGGCGAGCAGTTGCGGGCGCCCGGGGCGGCAGGCCACCCCGTCCACGTGGACGGTCGCGGCGAGGCGGGACAGGGCGGCGTGCAGGTGGTCGGCCGGGCCGACGGATGAGGAGCCGCAGACGATGACGACCTCCTCCGCCGCGCCGGCCATAGCGGCGGTCAACGGTCCGGCCGTGTCGTCGATCAGGTCCAGCCCGGTCACTTCGGCGCCGAACCCGGCCAGTAGCGGTGGCAGCAGTGGGCCGAGGGCGTCGCGCACCTGGCCCGGCCCGGGGATCCCGGCGCGCACGATCTCGTCCCCCGTCAGCAGCACCCGCACCCGGGGCGGTCGCGCCACGGTGAGGGTGTCCAGCCCGGCGCTCGCCGCCAGGCCCATGACCGCCGGCGTGACCGGGCCGCCGGCGGACACCAGCAGGTCGCCGGGCGAGGCGTCCTCTCCCCTGCGGCGGATGTGCTCGCGGCCCACGGCCGGGGCGCTGACCAGATTCCCGGCACGGTCGGCGTCCTCGTACGGCACGACCCGGTCGGCACCGGCCGGGACCGGGGCGCCGGTGGCGATCTCGACGGCGGTACGGTCGCGCAGCGCGCCGGGATCCGGGCAGCCGGCCAGTATCCGGCCGGTCACGCGCCACGGTCCCCCGCCGCGTACCGCGTAGCCGTCCATCGCGGAGTTGTCGAAGCCGGGGACCGCGGCGCGGGCGAGCACCGGCGCGGCCAGGGCCCGCCCGGCGGCGCCGGCCAGCGGCACCTCCTGCGGCGGCAGCGGCGCGGGCAGCCGGTTGGCCAGTGCCCGGGCCCGGCCCCAGGGCAGCATCCGGCCCTCGGCGGGCGCGACGCTGCCGCCGGCCGGAACGGCTGCCGTCATCGCAATCCCGACCGGGCGGCCAGGGCCAGGAAGCGGTGCGGCGGGTCGTCGTAGTCGGTCAGCGTCCAGCCGGCGTCGGCGAGCAGCTGATCCAGGCACGGGCGGCCGAGCGCCTCGTCCTCGCGCAGGCTGCGGCCGTGGCGTGCGGCCTGGGCGGCCCGCCCGGACGGGTGGAACAGGATCAGCCGCCCGCCGGGGCGGGTCACCCGGGCCAGTTCGGCGAGGCCCACCGCGGGGTCGGGCAGGTGCTGGATGAGGCCCGCGGCGAATATCGCGTCGACGCTGCCGTCGACCAGCGGCAGGTGGCGGGCGTCGCCGAGCAGCAGCGCCGCGGCCGGCTCGGTGCTGTCGCCGGCGACCGTGAGCATGTGCGGGGTCAGGTCCACGCCGATCACGGCACCGCCCGGACCGACCGCGGCGCGCAGCGCCTCCATGGCCCGGCCGGTGCCGCAGCCGACGTCGACCACGGTGGCACCGGCCGGAATGGCGGCCTGGTCGATGGCCTGGGCGTAGGCGGGCAGGTCACGGCCGAACTTGTGGTCCCAGGTGGCGGCCCGGGCCGCGAAGAACGCTCGGGTCTCGGTGAGATAGACCCGTTCGCTGGCGTGCTCGAGGTGGGTGGCGACGCGCCTGATGACCGGCCAGGTCGGGTCGTGGTAGTCCACCACGACGTCGGCGGCGTGCTCGGCGTCGCCGTACCCGTGGTGGGCGTGGGCGTCCGGCGGGGTACGCAGGTAGATGACGAGGTCCCGGCGTCCGGTGGGCGGCCCGTCCCCGTGTGGTGGGCCGTCGGCGACCACCACGGTGACGGCGGCCTGATCGGCGCGCCACAGGTCGCGGTCGATCAGCGGCGCGGGGTCCGGCAGCCGGGCGCAGGGCTGACCGCGGGCGTACACGGCCTCGGCCAGCTCGTCGGCGAGATGGCCACCGTGCCTGGTCGCGTCGTGGATGACCACAAGGGGAACCGTACCGCTGGATCGGCAGACGATGTCGGCGAGCGTGTCAATGACCACCGACCGGCGGTGCCGGCGCTGGTCTTCGTCGGGGATGGCGCGGGTACGCGGGATCTCCGCTGGTGCGGACATACGACTAAGAATGCAACTGCTGGCCAGTTATTCGCAACGACGCAGACTTTGCTAGGGCATCAGCCTTATCAGGCTAGCAACTGCGAGGGTATTTCAAAGGCTCCGGAACAGCTCGAGGCGCCGGACCCGAAGAAAATCTTGAATCGAGCATTGTCTATTTGCGGAGCCCCCGGCAGCATGCGAGCCAGAGGCGGCGGCCCTTCCGGCCGCCGCGCGAAAAGGAGGCGATACCGTTGCCCCGGTTCACGATCACGCAACGACGCGCGATCACACTGATCGCGGCCGGCACGCTGGCCCTGGCCGTCGCGTCACCGGCGCCGGCCGCGACGGCCGCGAGCGCGGGCGACCCGACCAGGCTCGCCGGCAGGCTCGTGAAGGCCGTCCACGTCGACAACATCAATCGTCATCTGATCGCACTGCAACGCATCGCCGAGACCAACGGCGGGATCCGCGCGGCGAGCACGCCCGGCCACCTCGCGTCGGCCCAGTACATCGCCGACAAGCTGACCGCGGCCGGCTACCTGGTGCGGATCCAGGAGTTCGAGTTCCCGTTCACACAGACCCTCGCGCAGAGCGCCGCCGAGGTTTCCCCGACGGCCAGGACGCTGAGCCCGATAGTCATGCAGTACTCACCGAACACGCCCGAGGGCGGGCTCACAGCACCGTTGACCGCACTGCCCGGCCTCGCCGCCGATGCCACGCCGGGCTGCGAGCCGGCCGACTTCACGAGCGACTACGCCGGTACCGTCGTGCTGATCCAGCGCGGCTCGTGCCCGTTCCAGCAGAAGCACGACAACGCCCTCGCCGCCGGCGCGGCCGGCGTGCTGGTCTACAACAACGCGGAGGTGCCGACCGACCCGATCAGCGGGCGGCTCACCGACGCCGCCAGCGGCCGCATCCCGATCGCCGGCATCCCGCGCGGGGAGGGCGAATCCCTGGCCGCGGACGTGGCCGCGGGACCGGTGACGGTCACCATGGAACTGCGGGTGCTCAGCGAGCTGCGCACCACCCGCAACGTCATCGCCGAGACGCGCGGCGGACGCGCGGACAACGTCGTGATGTCCGGCGCCCACCTCGACAGCGTCACCGAGGGGCCGGGCATCAACGACAACGGTTCCGGCTCCGCCACCCAGCTGGAGGTCGCGCTGCAGTTGGCCAACCAGAAGGTGACCAACAAGGTGCGCTTCGCGTGGTGGTCGGCCGAGGAGTTCGGCCTGCTCGGCTCGCAGTACTACGTGTCCCAGCTGAGCTTCGAACAGCAGCTGGACATCGCGCTGTACCTCAACTTCGACATGGTCGCGTCGCCGAACTACGCCCGGTTCATCTACGACGGCGACGACTCCGACGGCGTCGGCTCCGGCCCGGGACCGTACGGCTCGGCGCAGATCGAGAGCGTCTTCGCGCAGTACCTCGACGGCCAGGGCCTGGCGCATGAGGGCACCGACTTCGACGGCCGCTCGGACTACGGCCCGTTCATCGCGGTGGCCATCCCGTCCGGTGGCCTGTTCACCGGCGCGGAGGTGCGCAAGACCGCGGCCGAGGCCGCGATCTACGGCGGTACCGCGGGTGAGCCGTTCGACTCGTGCTACCACCAGGCCTGCGACAATCTGGGCAACATCAACCGTACGGTACTGGCACAGAGTGCCGCGGCGATCGCCTGGACGATCGGACTGTTCGCCATTGACACCTCCGCCGTCAATGGCAACGGAAGCGTCGCCGCGCGGCGGGCCCGCGCCGCCGCGGCGACCTCGGCGCGGTTCGCCGCGCGCGGGGCGGCCGGCGTGACCGGCTGATCCCGACACCGCCGGATGAGGAGCCCGGGGCCCCTCATCCGGCGGTCCGGCCGACGGTCTAGCGGCCGTGTTCCTTGCGGAATTCGCGGCCGAACGCGTCCATGCCCGCACCCGGATACCCGGACCGGTGCTGCTGGCCGCGCCCGTGCGGGGGCTTCCCGACGTGCTTCGGGGCCGGCGACTTGGACTGCACGCTGTGCGCGCCGCAGATCGCGTCCGCGTCGTTGACCGGCCCGAGCACCTGCGCGCTGGTCGGGATGGCGCCGGTGGGAACCGGACGCCTCGGCTTCTTGTCGAGCACCTGCCCCAGGTCCTCGGCGTGCTTGTCCCGGGCGGCGATCGGCTGCAGGCCGAAGGTGGATTCGATCAGCTTCAGCGTCGAGGCGTGCTCGAACGGTCCCTTGTGGACAACCTTGGCCGGAGCCAGGTTGGACACCACGATCGCCGGGACCCGGAAGCCGAGCTGCCGGTAGTCGGGTACCAGCCGACCCTCGGTCGGCGTGGACTCGTCCCCGGTGTGGTCGACGCTCGACGGGTCGGTGTCGTCGACGACCCGCGGCGGCGGTACGTGGTCGTAGAAGCCACCCCACTCGTCGAAGGTCACGACGAACACCGTGTTGTCGAGGTATCCCGCGTTCGCCAGGGCGTGATAGGTGTCGGCGATGAACCGCTCACCGAGCCGGATGTCCGCCAGCGGGTGGTCGTCGGCTGAGGTGCCGTTGCCCTCGGAGTCGAAGGCCGGGTCGATGAAGCTGACGTTGGGCAGGTTCCCGGCGGCCACGGTGTCGATGAACGACGGCGTGGTGACCGGGATGCCGAGGTCGTCGATGTCGCCGGCCGCGAACGGGTGCCAGAACGGAAGGTACTTCAGGCCCCACAGCGCCAGGAACGGCGAGTCGCGGAAGAAGTACCCTCCGGTGGGGACGCCCTGGGTGTTGGGGATCGGCGACAGCTGGTCCCAGATGGTCGGCAGCGTCGAGATGTTGGTCGAGTTGTGGTCCCGGTCAGTGCGCGCCGCGTGCTGGTAGAACCGGTTCGGGAAGGTCTCCCCGGCGAACGAGCAGAAGTAGCGGTCCAGCACCGTGTAGTGCTCGGCGAGCGCACCGATCACCGGCAGGTCGGGGATCGCCTTGTGCCGGCGGTGCTCGTCGAGGTTCGTGTAGTAGCCGATCGGGAAGGTGTTGGCGTCGGCCATGACGACCCCGGGGTTGTCGGCCGGGGTGGTGGGCCGCTGCAGGAACCCATCCAGCTTGCCGCCGTTGTGCTGGACCAGGAACCCTTCCCAGCTGTGGTCGGGGTCGGTGTATCCGCAGCCCTGGAAGTCGGGGGCCAGCGGGTAGTTGGGGTAGACGTTGCCGTCCGCGGACCGGAACGTCAGGTCGTGACGGCCGTCCGCACCTGGCACCCAGCCGAGGAAATGGTCGAAGGAACGGTTCTCCATCATGAGAACCACCACGTGCTCGATTCCGTTCGAGCCGTGCGGGAAGTGGGCCGGCGTGGCGCTGGCCGCTGCCTGGGAGAGCAGCTCCGCACCGGTGGCGGCCACTCCGGAGGCACCGATGAGCTGAAGCAACATGCGACGTGTCAGCATGGGCCTCAGCGTGGGCGACGGCCATAAACACCAGGGCGGTGCCGCGTGGCGACACGATGACGCCAAGGTGATCAGCGGCTACCCCGACGCGACGGCTACAGACCGAGGTCCTCCAGGCCGGGGTGGTCCTCCGGGCGCGGGCCGGAACTGTCCCAGTGGTACAGCCGGTCAGACTCGGAGATGGGCAGGTCGTTGATGCTGGCGATGCGCCGACGCATGAGGCCGTGCTCGTCGAACTCCCAGTTCTCGTTGCCGTACGACCGGAACCACTGCCCCGACGCGTCGTGCGATTCGTACGCGAACCGTACGGCTATCCGGTTCTCCCGGAATGCCCACAGCGCCTTGATGAGGCGGTAGTCGAGTTCCCGGCTCCACTTCGTGGTGAGGAACTCAACGATCCCGTCGCGGCCGTTGATGAACTGGTCACGGTTGCGCCACGCGCTGTCAACGGTGTACGCGAGGGCCACCTTCTGAGGATCGCGCGTGTTCCACGCGTTCTCCGCCATGCGTACCTTCTGGATGGCGGTTTCCTCGGTGAACGGCGGCAGTGGCGGCCTGTCTTCCATGGTGCCCTCGGGTTCCTCGCTGCTCGATCCGCTTACGGCTGCTCAATCCGTCACGGCTGCCCAATCACTGCGGCGCGGTGCCTGACGACTCCGGCGCCCGCCAACCGATGTTAAGTCGTCGCCGGCCGCCGCCGGCCGTGATCACCACCACCGCATGCAGCCCGGCCGGCGCGTCGCCACGCCCATTCCCCTCCCGGTCGGCGTCGGCGGGCGACGGGTCGCGGGGTGGCCGCCTTGACACTCGCGTTGGCACCCGCCAATAAGTGGTGATCTGGCAGTACGGGACGCACCTGCGCGCCAAGGCCACGGTCACCCGTGAGGCGGAGTACCGAGCGCTCGCCGACCGGGCGGTGCGCGCCCAGGAGCTGGCGGAGCACCGGATGTCGACGGTCGGGGATCAGTTCAGCGAGCTGAACCGGCGACTGTCCGTGATCGAGGGCGTACTCAAGGACGCCGAGTAGCGCCCGGCCCGCGCATCCCGACCGGCACCGGCAGCCCCGGGCGTAACCGCACGGGCGACTGGGTACCCGGTAGTTCGGCACGGTGAGGAGGCGCGATGTGGAGTAGATCCGTTCCGCCGCCCGGCGATACCGGATGCCCGCTCGGCCGGGGCGGGCACGGTCGGTACGGGTGGCGGCGATGACCGCGAAGGCGAGCACCGCGACCCCGCCCAGCGGGGCGCGGACCGGGCGCTCCGCACCGGAGCGCAGGCCGACGGGCGAGGTACGCGTGCCCGCTGCCGCCGCGACGCTCGCCGCCATCGCCCTGTACGGGCTGCTCCCGCAGTCCCTGGTGGTGGGGCCGAGGTTCGTGATCCCCGGGCTGGAACTCGTACTGCTGATCTCCCTGCTGGTGGTCAACCCGCTCCGGATGAGCCGGCAGAACCGGGCCACCCGGAGCCTGTCCATCGTGGTGGTGGTGCTCATCGCCGCCGCTAACCTCGTGTCGCTCGGCCTGCTGCTGCACCTGCTGGTCGATCCCCACGCCGCGGGCGCGCCGCTGCTCATCGGCGCGCTGCAGGTCTGGGCGACGAACGTCATCGTGTTCGGGCTGGCGTTCTGGGAGATCGACCGGGGCGGACCGGTGGAGCGCAATCTCGTCGACCGCCGCGCCCTGCCGCGGGCCGACTTCCGGTTTCCGCAGGACGAGGACGCCGACACCGTGGTCGAGGTGGCCCAGGGCTCCAGCCAGCAGAGCGGGTGGATGCCGGTCTTCATCGACTACCTGTACGTCTCGCTGAGCAACTCCTCCGCGTTCAGCCCCACCGACACCATGCCGCTGTCCCACCGGGCGAAGATGCTGATGGGCATCGAGTCGACGGCGGCGCTGATCACGTCGGTACTGGTGATCGCGAAGGCGGTCGGCAGCCTGACCTGAGCCGGGTACGGCGGCTCAGTGGTGCCGGCCGACCCATTCCCTGGCCTCCTCGAGGCGGGCCCGCAGCTTGCCCTCCTCGATGCTGGCCTCGCCGGCACCGGTCCGCTCGTTCAGGGCGTGCAGTTCCCCACCCTCGACCGACAGCAGCACGGCCTGTTCGTGCAGCTCGGCGATCTGGTCTGCGTCGGCGAAGGCGTGCCGCGGAAGCGGCGGTGCGGCGTCGATGATCAGGCCGTGGAAGATGTCCGACCGCTCGTCGGCAAGGACGTGCTCCATCGTGCCGACGCGGTTGCCGGCGCGGTCGTAGACCGGGGTGCCCCCGCGCAGCGCGAGGTAGGCGATCGGCGGTCCGGGATCCTGCACAGCACCGACGCTACGCCCGCGGCGGCCGGCGTACCGGCGAAAGCGCCGGCCCGGCGCGCGGGACACGCCCCGAGCGGGCCGGAGTCCGCCGGGCGACCCGCACCGGAGGCCGCCGCCGCGCCGCCAGGCGGCGTGGGCCGCCGAGCACCCGGGACCGCCCGGGCGGACCAGGCACCGAAAGTCGCCGATCACGCGGGCCTGGGCAGGCACCCCAATCGCCGACCGCCCGGGGCCGGAGCTCCGGGCGGTCGGCGATTGCGCCGCGGGCGATCGCGCCGCAGGTCGTGCCGCGGGTGGTCGTGCCGCGGGTGGTTGTGCCGCGGGTGGTCGTGCCGCGGGTTCAGGCCCGCGGCGCGTGGGGTCGTGCCACGGGTTCAGGCCCGCGCCGCGATTCAGGCCTGTGCCGGCGCCGGGGGCACCGGCGCCGGCAGCTTGTTCAGCTCGCCCGCGCGGATCGTGTTGGAGATCAGGGTGATCGGCGTGGCCAGCCAGCCCGACACGCTCCACCAGCCGAATTTGAGGGTGTAGGAGTTGGCTTCCTTCCTGGCGCGCAGCCCGCAGTCGCGGCAGAAGTGGCCGCGGGTGAATCGCATTCTGCGCACGAGAACGATCCCCTGGAGAGCCGTGAAGGACATCCGGGCCGTGGGCAGGGCGCCGCACACGTCGCATGGGTGGGTGTCTGGCGTCGTCAACGTCAACCTCGTGAAGTTCGATGGATGGGCACCGGATGCTAACGCGCGACACCGGCGGCTTCAAAGATCGATTCGGCCGGGCGGCCCGGAGTGGTGTGGGGAATTGTCGGTGGCCGCCCGTACCATCGCGGTCATGTCGCTGGACCTGATGGAGTTGCTGCCGGCCGCCTGGCGTGAGGTCATCCGTCCTCACCTCGACCCCGACACACTCGGGGCGCTGAACGCGTTCGTTGACGAGGAATACCAGGCCCGCTCGGTGTACCCGCCGTTGCCGGATCTGTTCCAGGCGTTCCGCCTGTGCTCGCCAGACGATGCCCGGGTGCTGATCCTCGGCCAGGACCCTTACCACAAGGAGGGCCAGGCGCACGGCCTGAGCTTCAGTGTCCGGCCGGGCGTGTCCGTCCCCCCGTCGCTGCGCAACATCTTCAAGGAGTTGGGCGATGACCTGGGCGGGGCGCCCCGCACCGGTGGCGACCTCAGCGACTGGGCGGCGCAGGGCGTGCTGCTGCTCAACTCGGTGCTCACGGTCCGCGCCGGCAGCCCGGCCTCGCACGCCGGCCGGGGCTGGGAGCACTTCACCGACGCCGCGATCAAGGCGCTGGACGCGAAGCCCAGCAGGGTGGTCTTCATCCTCTGGGGTGCCTATGCGCGGAAGAAGGCCGCCCTGGTTACCCAGCCCCAGCACGTGGTCCTGGAGGCCGGGCACCCCAGCCCGATGAACCCGAGGGGCTTCCTGGGCAGCCGCCCGTTCAGCGCGGCGGACAAGGCGCTGGCCGACGCCGGCCTGCCACCGATCCGCTGGAGCTGACCCGAGGTCGCCCGGTCCCACCGTGCACGGCTGGCCTCGGCCGGTGCGGTCAGGGGCCCGGCCGGTGCGGTCACGCCCGGCCGGTGCAGTCAGCCTTGGCCGGTGGCGTGCCCGGCGAGCAGGCCGAGCACGCCGGTGATCGCCTGATCGAACGGCGCGGTCGAGCCGGCGGCACGCGCCAGCACGTAACCGCCCTGGAGCACCGCGACGACGGCAGCGGCCGTCGTGGCCACGTCGAGCGTCGCCGCCAACTCGCCCCGCGCCCTGCCTTCGGCCAGCACCTCGGCCAGGCGCCCGCGCACCCAGGCGAAGGTCTCCTCGACCGGCGCCCGCAGCGTCGGATCGGCCATGATCTCAGGGTCCTGGGTGAGCCGGCCGATGGGGCAGCCCTTGAGCACGTCCCGCTCGCGCCGCAGGTAGCGGGTGATCCGCTCGATCGCCGTGCCTGGTGCGCTGAGCTGCTCCTCGCCCGCGGCGCGCATCTCCTGCGCGGTGCGGCTGATCGCCGCGAGCGCGAGCTCGGGCTTGCCCGTGAAGTGGTGGTACATGCTGCCCTGGCCGGCCCCGGCCCGCTGCTGGATGGCCTTGGGGCTGGTCGCGACGTAGCCGCGCTCCCACAACAGCTCGCGCGTGCTCTCGATGAGGCGTTCGGAGGTGCTCACCCACCGAGCGTACGTACTGGTCGGTACACAGGCGTCGACCGGGTGCGACCGGCAGGCGCGACAGGCGGCAGAAAGTCGCCGCCGAGGGTGTCGAAACGGCCCCGGCTCGTTCGTATAGAGGGTGACAGGCCGGCACGGCGCCGGCGGTAACGTCAGGTTCGACGGGAGTCTCACATGCAGCAGTACCTGCTCAGCATCTACCAGCCAGACGGGATCACGCCGCCACCGGAGTTCCTGGAGAAGGTGATGCGCGAGGTGGACGCGTGGAACCAGGAGCTGCGGGCGGCCGGCGCGTGGGTGCTCACCGGCCTCCTGCACCCGGCGGACATCGCGACGGTGGTCCGGGTACAGGACGACCAGACGCTGATCACCGACGGGCCGTACCTGGAGGGCAAGGAGCACATCGGCGGGTTCGAGGTCATCCAGACGCCCGACCTCGACGCCGCGCTGAAGTGGGCCAGTAAGCTCGCCCGCGTGATCAGCCCCCTCGCGGTCGAGGTGCGACCGTTCCAGAACACGCTTGGCGGCTGACCCCGGGATGCCGGACCGGCCCGGGTCCGAGCCGAGGCGATCACGGCCGCCCGAGTCGCGGCCGCCCGAGCCGCGGCCGCCCGAGTCGCCGCCGCCCGAGCCGCGCCCGCCCGAGCCGGAGCGGCCCGAGTCCCCGCCGCCCGCGTCCCAGATCGAACGCGTGTTCCGACAGGAGTACGGCCGCGCGGTCGCCGTCCTGATCCGCGCTCTGGGCGACATCGACGCCGCCGAGGAGGCGGTTCAGGACGCGTTCGCCGCGGCCCTGCAGCGGTGGCCCGTTACCGGGCCGCCGCCGAGCCCGGCCGGGTGGATCATCACCACCGCCCGGAACCGGGCAATCGACCGCCGGCGCCGGGAGGCGTCCCGCGAACAGCGGCACGCCCAGGCCGCCCTGCTGCACACCCGGGACGAACCGGCCGAGGAGGGTCCCGTGCGCGACGACCGGCTACGCCTCATCTTCACCTGCTGCCACCCCGCGCTCGCCGTCAACGCCCGGGTCGCGCTGACCCTGCGGCTGCTCGGCGGGCTCACCACCGCCGAGGTCGCGCGGGCGTTCCTGGTACCCGAGCCGACCATGGCGCAGCGGCTGGTACGGGCGAAGGCGAAGATCCGCGACGCGCGCATCCCGTACCGGGTGCCGAGCGAGGCCGACCTGCCGGACCGGCTGCGCGCCGTGCTGGCCGTCGTGTACCTCATCTTCAACGAGGGCTACGCGGCCAGCTCGGGCGAGCGACTCATCCGCGAGGAGCTGTGCGCCGAGGCGATCCGGCTCGGGCGGCTGCTGGCCGAGCTGATGCCCGACGAGCCAGAGGTCATGGGGCTGCTCGGGCTCATGCTGCTCACCGAGGCGCGCAGAGCGGCGCGCACCACCCCACGGGGCGAGCTGATTCCGCTGACCGAGCAGGACCGTTCCCGCTGGGACACCGGCCTGCTGACCGAGGGGCGGGCCATCGTGCGCGCCTGCCTACGGCGCGGCCGGCCCGGCCCGTACCAGATCCAGGCGGCCATCAACGCCGTGCACAGCGACGCCCCGGTCGCGGCGGCCACCGACTGGCCGAGCATCGTCGCGCTGTACAACCTGCTCGCGGCAGTCTCCCCCGGCCCGGTCGTGGCGCTGCACCGCGCGGTCGCCGTCGCCGAGGTGGACGGCCCCGGCCCGGCGCTCGCCCTCCTCGACGGCCTCGAGCTGGGCGGCTACTACCTGTACCACGCCGTGCGCGCCGACCTGCTGCGCCGGCTGGGCCGCGACCCGGAGGCGGCCGAGGCGTACCGGGCGGCGATCGAGCGGGCCGGCAACGCGACCGAGCGCGACTTCCTGCGGCGCCGGCACGACGAGCTGACCGGCGCCGCGACCGACCCCTGACCAGCGAGTGCCCGGGCGCCCGACCTGGCGCGGCTACAGCCAGCCGGTCAGCGACTCGCCGGCCGCCAGCACCACGCCACGCCGCGTGCTCACCCGCACCGCGGGGGACGCCGGCCGCAGGTCCGTGCCGAAAGTGCCGTCCACGTACAGCAGCGGCAGGCCGAGTTCGGTCAGCGCCTGCCCGTCCCGGCCGTGGACGTCGACCGACACCTGCTTCAGGTAGCCCTGAATGTCGTCCTCCGGCGCGGTCACGATGTACGCGTAGGTCGGCGCGATCGCGTCGCAGGCCTCCCCGAACGCCGACACGACCTGCTCCAGGTACGCGCCACCGGAGCGCACCGCGTGTCGCGTGAACGAGGAGTGGCCCAGTGCCACGACCAGCGCCCGATAGTCCTCGCCCTCGACGAAGCGCACATCCACCGGCAGCTCCAGCCAGTCACCCTCCATGTACGGCAACGGGTCGGCCGAGTCCGGGGCGCCCACCCGCAGCGCGAACCCGGCCCGCTCGGCGAGCTCCCCCACCCAGTCCAGCGGTGCCAGCGGCTCGGGCGCCCCGGCCGGCTGGTTGACGACAAAAGCCGCGAAGATCTCGTGGGTACTCACTCCGGCGCCCCATTCATGGCTGGACGGATTCCCGCGCGGACGACCCTCCACATTGGACGGAGATGTCACCTCGCTGGAAAATTGGGTCAACCCTGCCACAGGCCGGCGACGCCGGACCCGCACGCCACGCCGGCCGCAACGCCATACCGGGCAACACTTTCGGGCGAGTACCCGGGACGACCGACCGAGCGTGATCCCGGCGCTGCCTCGGGTTACCGGCCGCGCCGATCCCGCTCCCGCGCCCGCCGGGTGGACCGCTCGTTGGCCTTCTCGATCGCGCTGACCAGGTCCGCCCGGTCGAGCCGCCGAGGGTCCTCGATGCCGAGCCGGCGGGCCACATCCCGCAGGTGCCCCTCGGAGGCGTTGGCGTCCACGCCCTGCGCCGTGCCCTTCGGTCGCTCCAGCGAGGCGGGCGCACCCTGCGCGGCCTGCGGATCGGAGGGACCCTTGCTCTCCTTCGGCTCCCAGTGGTCACCCACCTTCTCGTGGGTGTGCTTCAGCGACGCGTACGCCGTGCGGTGTGCCCGCTCTCCGTCGCCGTACGACTCCTCGGCGGACTGAAGCGTCTTCTTGTACGTTCGTACAGCTTTGTCGTCCGAGCGCGCGACCGTGGACGGCACCTCGTCGCGCATCTCCTCAGCCTGCCCGTGCTTTTGCCTGTCCTCTTCCTTGGCCATGGAGACGGAATTCCCGCCGGTGCCCCGCTCGAACATCGCTGGCGCCGCGCCAACGGGGCCGGTGGAGCAGATTTGCCGCTAAACGGGATGAATCTCCCACAGGCCGACCCTGGGTGGAGGCACCGTTCCACCCGGGTTCAACCCGCGGGCTGCGGTCCCCCGCGCCCAAGATTCCTAGCGTTGAGCACATGGACATCGCGCAGGTAATCCTCATCGCCGCCATCGTCATTTACATGATCATCCGGCGGTTCGCCGGACGGCCGCTGCAGGCCAAGTCCGCGATCCTGCCGCTGGCGCTGACCGCCTGGGGCCTCTACCAGCTGCGCGACGACCGGATCACCGCGCTGGACGTCGGCTTCCTGGTGGTCTCCGCGATCATCGCGCTCGGCGCCGGCGCCGCCCGGGGCGCCACCATCCGGCTCTACACCCGCGACGGGCACCTCTGGCAGCGGTACCGGCCGGTCACCCTGGCGGTATGGGTGCTGGTCATCGCGCTGCGGATCGGCCTGTCCGACCTCGGCCAGGCCAACGGGGTGACCCTGAACTCCACCGGGACCCTGCTGGCCACCCTCGGCGCCAGCTTGATCGCCGAGACCGCCGTCGTGTCGCTGCGGGCCGCCCGTACCGCAGTCCCCTACGCGCCTAAGACCGTCCGCGAGGGCAACGGGCCGAGCCGCCGCCGCGCCTCCTCCAGCTATCGGTGACACTGGTCAGCATGGCTGGAGCGCGGGTGGGGGTGGCGGTGTTGCGGCCGCGTATCCGCAGCCTCATCCCGCTGACCGCGGTGGATATCTCCATCGTCGAGAGCGGGCTGGAGGGCCGACCGTTCCCGTGGCTCGCCACGATCTTCCTGACCATGGTGACGCTGGGCTGGATGGCCATAGCGCTGGCCGCCCGCCCGCGCCCGGCGCTCATCGCCGGCCCGCTGCTGATGAGCGCCGGCGGCATCGGCCTCACCGCGGTGGCGCTGCCCGGGCTGGCCATCGTGTACCCGGCGGTGGCCTGCCTCAACGCCACCACCCGAACACCGCTGCGCTGGTCCGCACCGTTCACCGCGACGGTCGCCGCCGCCCTGGCGGCGACCCTGGCGGTCGAGCACCGCGGCGCCTCGCTGATCCTGCTGGGCCCGGCGGTCTGCGTCGCCGCGCTGCTGGTCGGGTTGATCCGCCGGCAGAACGAGGCGCTCGCCGAGGAGACCCGGCTGGCCCGGGAGGGCCAGGCCCGATCCGCCGCCCTCGACGAGCGGGCGCGCATCGCGCGCGAGATCCACGACGTGCTCGCCCACTCGCTGGCCGCGCTCACCGTCCAGCTCGAAACGGCCGACGCCCTCCTCGAGGGTGGCCGAGCCGACCAGGCCCGCCAGTCCGTGGTGCGCGCCGGCCAGCTGGCCCGCGAGGGCCTCGCCGAGACCCGCCGCGCCATCGGCGCCCTGCGCGGCGAGACCCTCCCCCTCCCCGAGTTGCTCACCGCCCTGTCCACGCACTACAACGGCGACTTCACCGGCGACCCGGCGACCGTACGGGTCGACGGCGCGCCGCGCGAACTCAACCCCGACACCGCGCTCGCCCTGTACCGCACGGCGCAGGAGGCGATGACCAACATCCGCAAGCACGCCCCCGGTGCCCGGGTCAGCATCGCGCTGAGCTACCGGCCCGGCACCGTCGACCTTGCCATCGTCAACTCCGCCCCACCGCCCGACGCCCCGCGACCGCTGGCCAGCACGGGCGGCGGGTACGGCCTGACCGGGCTGCGCGAGCGCGCCGAACTCGCCGGTGGCACCTTCTCCGCCGGCCCGGCGGAGCACAGCGGGCCTGAAGCCACCGGGCCGGAGCCCAGCGGGCCGGAGGGGTCGGGCTGGCGGGTGCGGATCAGCGTCCCCGCATGACCGGCCCCGAGACGGAATCCGCCGTGGCGACCGGTGCGCGGGTAGGGCCGGCCGGGCCGCGCGTGGAGCTGGCCATCCTCATCGGACTGCAGGCGTCGGGGAAGAGCACGTTCTGCCGGCGGTACCTGGCGCCGAGCCACGTGGTGGTCAGCAAGGACGACTTCCCGAACGCGCGGCACCGGCAGGCCCGCCAACTGCGCCTGATCGACGAGGCGTTGGCGGCGGGGCGCCGCGTCGCGGTGGACAACACCAACCCGTCGCCGTACGAGTGGCGACCCCTCATCGAACTCGCGCGCGCCCACGGCGCGACGGCGCTCGGGTACTTCTTCCCGCCCGACCTGATCGGGTCGCTGGCCCGCAACGCCGCCCGTGAGGGCAGGGCGCGGGTACCCGACGTCGGCCTGCACGCCACCGCCAAGCGACTGCGACGCCCCTTGCCCGGGGACGGGTTCGACCGGCTCTACGTGGTCCGGTTCGACGGCACCGGTGGATTCGACGTGCTCCCAGCCGATCCCGGATGACCGTGATCCCGGATGACCACGATCCCGGATGACCGTGATCCCGGATGACCGCGATCCCGGATGACCGCGATCCCGCGATTCCGGCCGAGCCGTGGGCCGGCCCGGTCACCGCCGCGCGGGCCTCGATCGAAACGCGTCTCGGCCCGGGTCATAGACTCTGGCGGTCCACAGGCGGCACGGGGAGACGCTGATGGCGACGCACATCGAACAGTCATGGTTTCGTATCGAACGGTGGCTTGCCACGCACGCGCCGCGCACCGCGACGACGCTACGACCGCCGGCCGAACCGGCGGCCATCGCCGAGTGCCGGCGGATCACCGGGGTGACGTTCCCGGACGATCTGATCGCCTCGCTGCTGCGTCACGACGGGTCCGCGCCGGAGTACCCGTCGTTCGTGCTGCCCGGGGGCTACCGCCCGATGCCGGTCGCCGACATCGCACCGGCCTGGCGGATCAGCACCGGCGGTCCCGCCCGCACGGACGGCCTCGCCCTCGCCAGCGGCCCCGCCCCCGCCAGCGGCCTCGCCCCCGCCGGCGCCGAGGGGCCGTTGCCCGGCGGCTACTGGCACCCCAAGTGGATACCGTTCGCGGACACGAACGCGCTCGACGCGTTGCTGGTCGACTGCCGGCTCGGCGAGAACCGGGGCGCGGTCGGGACGCACCGCAGGGGCGACGGCGACGGTGCCCGCCTCGGCCACTGGCCGTCGGTGGGCGCGCTGCTGATGGAGGTCGCGGACGCGCTGGAGTGGCGGCGTCCGGTCGGGCGGTGGTTGCCGGTCACCCTCGACGGCAGGCTGACCTGGGAGCCGAGGGACGAGCCGCACCCCGCCCCGCGATCACTGAGTGAGCCCGTTCCGGCCGCACCGAACTAACCGTGCTCGCGACCCGGTAGCGATGCCCCGCCGAGGAATGCCTCGTACGCGTCACGGGCGTCGCCGTCGACCTCCGGTCGCGGGTTGCCGTAGCGGGTATCGGCCCGGTCGCGGTGCGGCCCCGAGAGCCAGTACTCCTCGTGCGTCTGGACATCGTAGAAGTTGGCGTCGGACATCCCGGTCCAGCGGTGCAGCGTCTTGCCGTGCCAGTGCGCCGTCTTCCAGGTCCGGTTGAACCGCACCCAACTGATCCACGCAGGACCCTTGTCGAGGTCGTAGCCCGTCTTCAACTGAACGAACATCACCCGCATCGCCACGTCCCTCATGCTGACAGCTGGCACACCCGGCGCGCAGCACCGTTTCGCGGACCGGCCGTCCCCGTCGGTTCGCTTGCCGGAGCGTCAGGAGTCGGCGTGCCGGGCGCCGTCGAGTTCGCCGGCCGCCCGCACCACTGCCCGCCGGATCGACTCGTACCCGGTGCACCGGCACAGGTTCGAGGTGAGCAGTTCGCGCAGCCGGTCGGGGTCGGCCGCGACCGAGGGGTCGCGCGCCAGCGCGCCGGCGGCCAGCATCAGGAAGCCCGGGGTGCAGAAGCCGCACTGCAGGGCGTGCTCGGCGGAGAACGCCTCCTGCAACGGGTGCGGGGTGCCGTCGGCGGCGGCCAGCCCCTCGACGGTGCGCACCTGCCGGCCGTCGCACTGCACGGCGAACATCAGGCAGGAACGGACCGCCTCGCCGTCGACGAGCACCGTGCAGGCGCCGCACACACCGTGCTCGCAGGCGAGGTGGGTACCGGTCAGCCCGCAGTCCTCGCGCAGCGCGTCGGCGAGCGTGCGGCGTGGCTCGACGTCCAGCTCGCGGGCCTGCCCGTTCACGGTCAGCCTGGTGCGCACCGGCTCACCCACCGTCCCCGGACACCCGGGCGTCGCGCAGCGCCTGGTCGAGCGCGCGGCGCACCAGCACGGTGACCGCGTGGCGCTGGTAGGCGATGCTCGCGTGCGGCTGCGGCCGGGGATCCGCGTCCACGTCGCCGGCGACCTCGGCCGCACCGGCCACCGCCCCGGCACCATCCACCGCCCCGGCAGCGGACGCCGCCCCACCGCCGGACACCGCCCTGGCAGCGGACGCCGCCTCGGTGCCGGCCGGCTGCCCGAGCAGCGCCCGCTCGGCCGCGTGCGCGCGCACCGGCCGGTCAGCCGCGTTGACCAGCCCCAGCCGTACCCAGTCCACCACGCCGTCCCGCAACCGCAGCACGGCGATCGCGGCGAGCGCGGCGAAGCTGGCGTGCGTGCGCCGGTGCTCCACGAACCCGACGCCGGCGCCCTCCGGCAGCAGCGGCAGCCGGGCCTGGATCAGCAACTCCTCGGGGCGGCGCACGGTGCCGAACGGGCCGGTGAAGAAGTCGCCGGCGGCCACGGTGCGGGTGCCGTCCGGGCCGGCGAGGTCGAGGTGGGCGCCGAGCGTGGTCGCCACCGCCGGCCACTCCGCCGCCGGATGGGCGTACGCGAGGCTGCCGAGCATCGTGCCCCGGGCGCGGATCGGCGGGTGCGCGATGTGGTGGGCCACCAGGGAGAGCAGCCGGGCCAGCGGGCCCACCCCGGCGTGCTCGACCGGGAGTTCGAAGGCGCGGTGCCGGACCAGGGGGCGTACCCGCAGCGCCCCGTCGCCGGACTCGCCGGCCCGGTCGACGTCGAGGCGGGCGAACTCCTCGACGCGGTTGATGTCGACCAGCCGGGCCGGCCGGGCGGTCCGGTAGTTCATCTCCAGCACCAGGCTCTGCCCGCCGGCGAGCACCCGGGCGTCCTCGCCGGACAGCGCCTCGACCGCCTCGGCGGCACCGCGCGGCGCCAGATATTCGAAGGGTGCCGGCTTCACCGGGTCGCCTCCACCCGCAGCGGGGCGCGGCGCGCCGCCGACCGCCCGGAGCCGGTCCGGGCCGCCTCCCAGCACGCGTACGGGGTCAGCGGCGTCTGCAGCACGTTCGGGTCGTCGAGATCCAGCGCGTCGGCGACGGCATTGAGGATCGCGGCCGGCGTGCCTATGCAGCCCGCCTCGCCCGCGCCCTTGGCGCCCAGCGCGGTATTGGGGTTCGGCGAGCAGGTCTCGGCCAGCGTGAGCGGCGGCACCTCGGACATGGTGGGTATCAGGTAGTCGAGCAGGGTGAGGGTGCTCGGCAGCCCGTCGTCGTCGTAGCGCACCTGTTCGTACAGGGACTGGCCTAGGCCCTGCACGACGGAGCCTGCGGTCTGCCCGTGCACGATGACCGGATTGACCACGACGCCGTAGTCGTCGACCGCCACGATCCGCAGCACCCGCACCGAGCCCAACTCGGGGTCGACCTCCACGACCGCGATGTAGGTGCCGAACGGCACCGCCTGCGGAGGGTCCACCACCTCGTCGGTGCGCAGCGGCCCGGTGGCCGCCGCGAGTGCGCCCAGCGACATCGACTCACCGTCCGCGCTGACCGTCCCGGCGTGGTACCGGATCCGCTCGATCGGCACCGAGAGGCGCTCGGCCAGCCGCCCCCGCGCCAGCTCGATGAGGGCACCGGCCGCCTGGTGCAGCGCGGCGCCGCCGGTCTGCATGGAGCGGCTGGAGTACGAGCCGATGCCACGCGGCACGAGCGCGGTGTCCGCCTCCACCAGCCGGATCAGCTCCGGCTCGACGCCCAGGACGGCGGCGACCACCTGAGGGAACGACGTTTCGTGCCCCTGGCCGGTGGAGCAGCAACCGGACAGCGCGATGAAGCGGCCGTCCGGACACGCCTCGACCGAACCGAACTCGGAGGCGTTGCCGGAACGCTCGACGTAGCTGCAGATGCCTATGCCCAGCGGCGGCTCGACCCCGCCCTCGCGTCGCCGGGCCTGCTCGGCGCGCCATCCCTCATAGTCGACGGTGCGCATCGCCAGCCGCAGGGCCGCCGCGTAGTCCCCACTGTCGTAGGTGAACCCGGTGGGCGTCTGGTACGGCAGCTCGTCCGGCCGGATGAAGTTGCGCAGCCTCAACTCGGCCGGGTCCAGGCCGAGGCGCCGGGCCAGCAGGTCGACCGTGCGCTCGATCGCCGTGGCCGCCTCCGGCCGGCCGGCGCCCCGGTACGGGCTGGTCGGCGCCGTCGTGGTCAGCACCGCCCTGGCACGCACGTGCACCCGGGGCGTCCGGTACGCGCCGGCCGCCAGCACGGACGAGTTCAGCGGCACGAACGCGCCCAGGTGCGGGTACCCGCCGATGTCGGCGTCGATCTCCAGTTGGTAGGCGAGGATCCGCCCGTCGGCGTCGGCCGCCATCCGGGTGCGCTGGTTCTGCCCGCGCCCGTGTGGCGGTCCGGTCAGCGCCTCGGCCCGATCCTCCAGCCAGCGCACCGGCCGGCCCAGTTCCCGGGCCGCGACGGCCAGCGCGAGGTACTCCGGGTAGGTCTCGCTCTTACCGCCGAACGCGCCGCCGACGTCGGGCACCACCACCCGGATCCGTTGCCGGGACAGGCCCAGCGCGTTGGCCAGGTCGCCGCGCAGCCGGTGCGGCGCCTGGTGCGAACACCACACGGTCAGCCCGTCGGCGCCCTCCGGCCGGATCAGGATGGCACGCGCCTCCATGGAGGTGTGCGCGAGCAACTGTTGCCGGTACCGGCCCTCGACCACCACCGCCGCGTCGCGCCACACCGCGTCGTCGATCGGGTCGCCGAAATCCTTGTCCACCGCCACGTTCGGCTCGCCCGGGAACAGCAACACCTCGCTGTCGGCGGCCCGGGTCGGGTCCAGCAGGACCGGCAGCGGCGCCACGTCCACCCGGACCGCGTCGCGCGCGTCCTCGGCGGCGTACCGGTCGGCGGCCAGCACGAGCGCGACCGGCTGCCCCGCGTACCGCACCCGGTCGGTCGCCAGCGCCGGCCACGGCCGCCCCTTGGCCGCCTTGATGCCGAGCATCGGCGGGGTCAGCGGCACCTGGGGCAGGTCGGACGCCGACCACACGACCGCCACGCGGGGCATCCGGCGTGCCTGTGCGACGTGCACGCCGCGTAGCTCGCCGTGCGCCACGGCACCACGGACGAACGCGGCCTCCAGGCAGCCCGGCACCCGCAGATCGCCCACGAAGCAGCCCGCGCCCCGGACCAGGCGGGCGTCCTCCCGCCGGGCCGGCGCCCAACCGCCGCGCCGCGCCATCTCGCCTTCCACCATCCGAGTGGTTCCCGGCTATCGGTGGACAAAACCCTCCGCCGTTCCGGCGGGCCCCGCCGGATCTCGCGGGGAGATCGTCGGTGCGTGACCGGTCAGGCGGTCGGGCCGGGTATGGACAGGCTCGGGCGCCGAACCCGCTCGCGGACGAGAATCCACAGCGCCTCCACACCGTCCCGCCAGGTGATCTTCTTGCCCTCCTCGCGGGACCGGGCGTGGTAGCTGATCGGCACCTCGTACGGGCGGTAGCGGTTGCGCAGCAGCTTCCCGGTGACCTCGGCCTCCATGCCGAACCCGCGGGACTTGACGCGCAGCGACCGGTACAGCTCGACCGGCATCAGCTTGAAGCACGTCTCCAGGTCGCCGAGGTAGCAGTTGTACAGCACGTTGGCCGCCGTGGTGACCGCCTTGTTACCCATCACGTACCAGTACGAGAAGGAGCTGTGGCTGCCGAACGTGCGATTGCCGTAGACCACGGTGGTCCGGCCGTCCAGCACCGGCTCGAGCAGCCGCGGGATGTCCAGCGGCTGGTACTCCAGGTCGGCGTCGAGAATCACCATGTACTCGCCGGACGCCGCCGTCACCGCCGTCATGATCGCGGCACCCTTGCCCTGATTGCGCTCGTGCAGGATGACGCGCAGCCGGCTGTCGTCGGCGCTCTGCAGGATCTCCCGGGTGCGGTCCTTGCTGCCGTCGTCGACCACCACTAGCTCGATCTCGCACGGGTAGTCAACATCCAACGCCTGCTTGAGGGCCTCGCCGAGCCGGGCTTCCTCGTTGTAGACGGGCATGAGGATGGACAACTTCATACGGAAATCTCCTGAGATTGATCCTGAGAAATACCGACCTCGCGTCGGATGGTAGCGCCATCCCCGCCGAAGGTGCCTCCACCGGTCAGCGCGACCACGGCCCAGCAGACCGCGCTCGCGGTCGCCACCAGCGCGAACGGCAGGGTGACCCGGGTGATCGAGGTGTTCAGGTACCAGGTGATGGGGTTCGAGCTGACCAGGTAGGTGGCCGAGAGCACGGCGAGGTACACCGCGACGAGCGCCCAGAGCCACAGGTCTCCGCCGAGTTCCAGGGTGCGGCGCTGGCGGCGCAGGAGGATCCCGCCGACCACCGCGGTCGCCACCGCCACGGCCACCAGCGGGCCGACGGTGCTCCAGATCGCGGACAGCGTGGGCGAGAGCCGGTCGTAGATGGCCGGGTCCAGGCGCAGCACGTCGCCCAGGTGCACCGACGAGGTGACGTCGGACTTCGCGCCGAAATGCCGGCAGACCAGGCTCCACACCCCGCCGGCCAGGACCGGTACCCACAGCACCCAGGCCCGGCGCAGCTCGCGGCGCATCCGTACCGTCGCGGTCGCGGCCAGCACGACGGCCATCACGAAGCCCTCGTTCTTGGTCAGCGCCACGCCGGACAGCAGCAGCACCGGCAGCAGCGGCCGGCGCAGCGGCTCCGGGCGCAACAGCAGCAGCACCGCGGCGGCGGCGAACGCGGCCGCCCACAGCACATCGCTGTAGCCGTCGGCGACCCCGGTCGGCTCGGCACCCCAGGCGGCCAGCGCCACGCAGGCCGCCGCGATCCGGGACACCAGCGCGGGCGCCCGGTTCGTCGCGACCCGTACCGCGTAGCCGAGCATCACGATCGAGGAGAAGCTCAGCGCCGCCGACACGAACTGGGCGACGTAGAGCTTGTACCCGGACAGCACACTCCACACCGCGCCGACCGCGGCCGACTCCAGCGGCGGATAGTCGGGGTGGGAGAAGGACACGGACGGCAGGCCGAGGTACTCCCGGGCCAGCGTGGCGCCCTTGGTGAAGTACGCGGCGTGCAGCCACCAGATCGAGTTGGCGTCCCACGCCGTCGGCGGAAGCACGACGACCAGGAACGGCAGCAGCAGCGGCACGACCAGCCACAGCCAGTCCGCCCACGTCCCGGCACGGACCGCGGGCGGGGCGGTGCGCCGCAGCAGCACCGGCGTGGCCGCCCACTGCAGCACCAGCAGCGGCCCGAGCCACCAGAGCAGGTCCCCGCCGACAACCAGCATGAGAATCGCCGCGGCCGCCGCGGACAGCGCGGTGACCAGTGGCGCGATGAGCAGGGCGAACCGGAGGTCGCGGAAGACCACATATCCGATGGGCATCCCGGCCACCACGACCATCAGGACGGCGAGCAGCGAGGCGAGCACGGCGTCACCCGATCCTTTTGACTACGAGCCGCATGCCCCCGGGGGACACGCTGGCCGGCGCGCTCACCACCGAGAGGTCGTAGTCGGCCCGGGCGGCGTCGGGGACCACGATGATGCCGTCCATCGCGGCGAACTCGACGATGCGCTGATACCAGAGGCTGTTCACGCTGCCCTTGAAGTACACCGTGGACGCGGCCGGCACCTGTTCGGACAGTTGCCGCCGGACGGTCTCCATCTGGGTCTCGAAGACCCGGTCGCCGCCCCGGTTCGGGTCGTGTGCGGCGTCCACCCCGCGCTGGGCGGCGCGCTGCGCGCCGTGCCCGGCCAGCACCACCACGACCACCGCCAGCAGGACCACAACGATCCGGACAAGCGGGTGCCCGGACAATCGAGGCCGGCTCGGCACGCCGGTCGACGGTTGCTCACCGGCCCGGCCGAGGGGATCATCCACCGGCTCGGCCCTCCGCGGGAGGTTGGCCCGGGGCGAGGGGGCAGCCCGGGACAACGGGGTGAGTCATCGCTGTGTCGCTTTCTTGAACGCCTGAAGCTAGGGCCCACTTCAGGGCAAGGGGTGACGCCGGCAGCGCCGCCGGAGCACGCTGAGGCTATACGCAACTCGCCTTATCGCACCAGGCCGGTTTCCTGGGACATAGTCACCCATGTCGTATCGATCCCGTGAACCGGGCACCCCGAGGGGAAACATCGCGCCAGCGCGGGCCCGGCCGCGGGGTCACCTACCCCCAGCGAACCGCACCGGACCCGCGCTGTGCGACCAATCCCTTACGCTGAGCTACCTTTCGGCCCCGGCGTCCTCGGTCGCGACCACGGCATCGGCGTGGGCCGCGGCGAGCAGATCCGCCCGCACCAGGCCCAACAGCGCCAGGCCGGGCGTGTCCGCCGGAACCTCGACCGATGGCACCTCGGCACGCATCGTGACGCCCCGGGCAGCCTTGGCCCGCCGAACCGCGCCGATCAGCGAGCACGCCGCGTCGAACACCGCCGGATCGCCACCCGATCCGCCGCCAACCGCCGGATCGCCACTCACCGCCGGCCAGGCCGCGCGGTGGATCGAACCGTCCCGCCACCAGGACCAGACCTCCTCGGTGACGTACGGCAGCACCGGCGCGAACAGCCGCAGCAGCACGTCGAGCGCGTGCCTCAGGGCGGCGCGCGCCGAGCGCGCACCCGGGCCGGATCCGTAGGCGCGCGTCTTGACCAGCTCCACGTAGTCGTCGCAGAACGTCCAGAAGAACGCCTCGATCCGCTCCAGCGCGCGCGTGTGGTCCAGCTCCTCCAGCGCCGCCGTGGCGTCCGCGACCACGCCGTCCAGCCGGGCCAGCATCGCCAGATCGAGTGCCTCGGTGACGGCCGCGACCCCGGCGGCCGGATCGGCGTCGCCGGCCGGCTCGAACCCGAGCACGAACCGGCTCGCGTTGAGGATCTTCATGGCCAGCCGCCGGCCCACCCGCATCTGGTTGGTGTCGTACGCGGTGTCCGCGCCCGGCCGCCCGCCGGCGGCCCAGTACCGCACCGCGTCGCTGCCGTACTCCTCCAGTGGCTGGAGCGGGGTCACCACGTTCCCGGTCGACTTCGACATCTTCTTGCGGTCCGGGTCGGTGATGAAGCCCGAAATCGCCGTTGCCCGCCAGGGCAGTTCGTCGCCCAGTTCCCGGGCCCGGACCAGCGTGGTGAACAGCCAGGTGCGGATGATGTCGTGCGCCTGCGGGCGCAGGTCCATCGGGTACACCCGGCGCCACAGGTCGTCGTCCTCGCCCCAGCCGCCCGCGATGCGCGGGGTCAGCGAGGAGGTGGCCCAGGTGTCCATCACGTCCGTGTCGCCGGCGAAGCCGCCGGGCCGGCCGCGATCCGCCTCCCGGTAACCGGGCGGGGTGTCGGTCTGCGGGTCGATGGGCAGCGCCGAGGTGTCCGGCAGGATCGGCGCGTCGTGGCGCGGTTCGCCCTGCTCGTCCAGCGGGTACCAGACCGGGAACGGCACACCGAAGTACCGCTGCCTGCTGATCAGCCAGTCCGAGGTCAGGCCGTACACCCAGTCCTCGTACCGGCGGCGCATGAACTCGGGCTGCCAGCGCAGCCGCCGGCCGGCCGCCAGCAGTTCGTCGCGGTGCGCCAGGGTACGGATGAACCACTGCCGGCTGGTCAGGATCTCCAGCGGCCGATCGCCCTTCTCGAAGAACTTCACCGGATGCCGGATCGGCCGCGGCTCGCCCAGCAGCCGGCCGGTCTCGGCGAGCCGGGCCACGATCTCGCGGCGTGCCTGGGCAACCGAGCGGCCCACCAGGGTCGCGTAGAACTCGGCGCCCACGGCCGACGTGTCCAGGTCGGCGTCGAGGAACCGGCCGTCCCGGCCGAGGATCGACCGGATCGGTAGGCGCAGCTCGCGCTGCCAGGTCACGTCGGTCGCGTCGCCGTACGTGCACACCATGACGATCCCGGTACCCTTCGCCGGATCGGCCAGATGGTGCGGAAGGATCGGCACCGGCGCGTCGAACAGCGGCGTCACCGCGGTGGCGCCGAACAGGTCCTGGTACCGGGCGTCGTCGGGGTGCGCGACCAGCGCCACGCAGGCCGGCAGCAGTTCCGGCCGGGTGGTGTCCACCTCGATGGCGCGGGACGGGTCGTTGGCCAGCCCGAACACCAGCCGGTGGTAGGCGCCGGCGACCTCACGGTCCTCCTGCTCGGCCTGCGCCACCGCGGTCTGGAAGTCCACGTCCCAGGCGGTCGGCGCGAGCGCGTGGTACACCTCGCCCGCGGCCAGCCCGCGCAGGAACGCCCGCTGCGCCACCCGCCGGGCGACGGTACCGATCGTGGTGTACGTCATCGACCAGTCCACGGACAGCCCGAGCCGGCGCCACAGCGTCTCGAACGCCCGCTCGTCGCGCGCGGTCAGCAGCGCGCACAGGTCGATGAAGCTGCGCCGGGACAGCCGGATCGGCGGCTGGTCGCGGCGCTGCCGGCTCGCCGGATCGGGCAGGTCAGGGCCGGTGACCCCGAGCGCGACCAGTTCGCTCGGGTCGAACGGCAGCGTGGGGTCGCACCGCACGTGGAAGTAGTTCTGCACGCGGCGCTCGGTGGGCAGCCCGTTGTCGTCCCAGCCGACCGGGTAGAAGACCTCGCGCCCGCGCATCCGCCAGAACCGCGCCACGATGTCGGTGTGCGTGTAGCTGTAGACGTGCCCCACGTGCATGCTCCCGCTCGCGGTCAGCGGCGGGGTGTCGATGGAGTAGATCTCGTCGCGGGTGCGGCCACGGTCGAACCGGTAGGTGTTCTCGGCCTCCCAGCGGCGCGCGTGGGCTTCTTCGATGCCGTCCAGGGTGGGTTTCCCGGGCACGGCACGGCGTGATCCGCTCATGGATTGGTCACCTTTCGAGGCGGGGGATGTACGGGCCGGGCGGTGGTCGACGACGTGACGCGGTGCGTCAGGCCGTCCTACCTACTCGGTGCGCGCCCGACGGGCGGGCCACCCGTACTGCCGCAGCCGCGGCGCGCGGCCGGCATACGCGCGGCGTCGACGACGTCGACGCGGCGGTACGCGGGCGGGCGATCGCGTTCACTGCAGCTCCTCGGTGCCTCGGTGCAGGTGTTGCCTCGGTGAAGTATCCCATGGTAACGCCCCGCGGCCGAGGCTCCGGCCGATCGGCACAACGGGCGCAGGCGGCTCATTCGGCCCGAATCGGGATCCGCGCCGCCCCGGCCGGCGCCCTCCCACGACCGGCCGGCGCCCTCCCACGACCGGCCGGCGGCATCCGCGGCCCGCTCGCGCCGGCCGGTGGCCGGGCGACACGCCGACGAGGCCGCTTCACGTTTTCCGTCCTCGGATGAGGGATGATTTCGGGAAGCGACCCGCGGTGGAAGGGGACACGGATGCGGCAGCAGTGCCCGGTGTTTGACGGCGACGGGGCCGCGCAGCGGCTGACCGAGCTGGGCCTCACCACGGAGATCCTGGAGTTCGTGCTGCGTGGTGCCGACGCCGAGGCGCGTGCCTACACGCCGCTGGACCCGCCGAACATGCAGGGCATGGCGCGATACGCCCGCACCGTGCGGCTGCTGCGCGAGCGGCTGGTGCCGCTCGGCTGGTCGTACGACAACCCGCGCAACCTCGCCCGCACCGTCAGCCCCGACCGCCGGGTGGCCATCATCACCACCCTCGGCGACGGCGCCACCGGCGTCCCGCACGTGATGCCGTCCACCCGCTACGAAAAGGGCATCGCCACCGTCGAGGCGGTCGGCCGCAACTTCCTGCAGCTGAGCCTGCCGATCGACCTCGGTGACCTGGGCGACGACGGGCCGCTGGACGTCGAGGACGACGCGACCGCCACCTGGATCCTGCTGTACAACGTCACCGACACCGAGATCCGCGCGGAGCTGTCCCTGCCCGACTCGATGGTCGACGGCTACATCGACACCTGGGTCGAGCGGCTCGTGCTGCCACCGATCCCGCTGGAGCCCGCCATCGACCTGACGGCACCGAAGACCTCGGCCGCGCCGCGCGGGATCGTGCCCGGCCCGAGGGTCGCGGCGCTCGCGCCGCGGGCCGACGAGCCGGATGTCCTCGTCACCCGTCGCTTCGCGTGAGCACCCGCCGACCCTCCGGCGGCAGCCCGCTGACCCCGAGCAGGCTCACCCTGGCCCGCAAGCGGCGCGGCCTGACGCTGGTCCAGCTGGCCACCGCTGTCGGCGTCAGCGTGCGCAGCCTGTCCACGTACGAGAACGGCCGCCAGGACCCGACCGAGGACACCCAGCACCGGCTGGCCGAGGCGCTGGACGTGCCGGTCGGCTTCCTGCGGGCCGGCGACGTCGATGAGATCCCGCCCGCCGCGATCAGCTTCAGGGCGCCGAGCAAGCTCACCGCGGGACAGCGCGACACGGCGCGCAGCGCGGGCCGGATCGCGCTGCTGCTCGCTGAGTGGATCGAGCAGCGGTTCGAGCTGCCCGGGCCGGACGTGCCGTCGCTGCCCAATCTCGATCCGGAGACCGCGGCCGAGGTCGTACGCGCCCGGTGGGGGCTCGGCAACGGTGCGCTGGGCAACCTCGTCCGGCTGCTGGAGGCGCACGGGGTACGGGTGTATTCCCTCACCGCCGAGTGCGCCGCCGTGGACGCGTTCTCCTTCGTCTGGCACCAGACGCCCTACGTGCTGCTCAACACCGGCAAGTCCGGCGAGCGCGGCCGGTTCGACGCCGCCCACGAACTCGGCCACCTCGTGCTGCACAGCGAGCACCGGCTGCCCCAGGGCCCCGATGCCGAGCAGGAGGCCAACCGGTTCGCCGCCGCGCTGCTGATGCCGCGCGCCGCCGTGCTGGGGCACGGCCTGGCCAACGCCACCATCGACCGGATCCTGTCCGCCAAGCAGACCTGGCGGGTGGCGGCCATGGCGCTGACCCACCGGCTGCACGAGCTCGGCCTGCTCAGCGACTGGAGCTACCGCACCGCCTGCGTCGACCTGTCCCGCCGCGGCTACCGCACCGGGGAGCCGGGCGGGATCGCCCGCGAGACCTCGCCGCTGCTCGCCAGCGTCTTCCAGACCCTGCGCGCCGAGGGCATCGGCCCCGCCGACATCGCAAGCGACCTGCACCTGACCGTTCCCGAAGTCAACCGGCACGTCTTCGGCCTGGTACCGGTGGCCGTCAACGGCGGGGCCGCGCGCACGCCACCGAAGCGGCCGAAGCTGACGCTGCTGACCAATTGACGCCGGGCCGGGACCCGGCCGGGGGCTGACGGAGCTTTCCGCGAGGGGAGGACGGATGCGCATCCTGTTCGTCTCGGCACCGCTGGTCGGCCATCTCTTCCCGATGCTCCCGCTCGCGCTGGCCGCGCGGGACGCGGGGCACGAGGTCATGATCGCCTCGGGCGGCGAGGCCGCCGACGCCTTCTCAGGCGGCGAGGCCGCCGCAGCCTTCTCGCGCGGCGAGGCCGCCGATGCCGCCTCCGGTGGCGGAGCCGCCTCCGGTGGCGAGGCCGCCGTGGGCCGATCGGGCTGCCCGCCGGTCGAGGACCTCTGCCCCGGGTTCGACTTCGGCGCGATCGCCCGCCGGGTCATGCTGCGCCACCCGCTCATCGCCCGCGCGGAGCTCGCCGGCACGGCCGGTACCCGCGGCGTAGCGCTGCTGTTCGGGGCGGTCAACGAGGCCCTCGCCGGCCCGGTCGAGCGGCTCGTGGCGGACTGGGCGCCGGATCTCGTGGTGCATGAGCCGCTCGCCGTGGCCGGCGCGCTCGCCGCCGCGCGGGCCGGGATTCCGGCCGTGCTGCATGGCAACTCGCTTTTCGACGGCGAGGAGCTGACCCGAGTCACCGCCGCAGCGATGCGGCACCCGCCCGCGCGGCGGCTGCCCCCGCACGCCGGGGTGCTGACCATCGCTCCGGCCAGCGTGGCCGGGACCCACTCGGGGCGGCCCATGCGGCCGGTGCCGTACGGCGGCGGCGCGCTGCCCGGATGGCTGCGCGAGTCGCCCTCGCGTCCGCGCATCCTGGTCAGCCGCAGCACCGTGGCCGGGCCCGGCGGGGGCGACCCGATGCCGGCGGTGATCGCCGCCGCGGCGCGGATCGACGCCGAGATCGTGCTGGTGCGCCCGGACGCCCGGGCGATCCCCGGCGCGCTGCCCGGCAACGTCCGGGTGGTGGGTTGGATTCCGGTCGCGGAGGCGCTGCCGACCTGTGCCGGGATCGTGCACCACGGCGGCGCGGGTACGGTTTTGGCCGCGCTGGCCGCCGGGGTACCCCAACTGGTCGTGCCCGGGCCCGGGGACCGCCGGTACAACGCCCAGCGGGTGGCGGCGCGGGGCGCCGGCCTCGCGGTACCCGCGCGGCGGCTCACCGCCGATCACCTGTGGCGGCTCGCCACGGACCCCACGCTCGCCCGGGCCGCCGGGCAGGTGCGCGAGGAGATCGAGGCCATGCCGGCGCCGGCCGAACTGGTGGCCGAACTGCCGGGCGGGCCGGCGTAGCCCGTCCGGGCCGCTCCCCACTCCCCGCCCACCGCCATTTCGCCGTCATTTCCGGCCATTTCGGGTAGCTTGGACTTATTCGTACCATCGAGTGACGTCGGAGCGGGGTCCCATGGACGTCGAGATCAGCCTCCGGGTGGACGGCACCGCGCACCGGCTGAGCGTGGACCCTCGCACCAGCCTGCTTGACGCGCTGCGCGAGCGGTTGGGCAACACCAGCCCGAAGAAGGGCTGCGATCACGGGCAGTGCGGCGCCTGCACGGTGCTGTTGGACGGGCGGCGGGTGAACAGCTGCCTGGCGCTGGCCGTGGCGCACGAGGGCTCCACCATCGTCACCGCCGCCGGCCTGGCCCAGGACGGGGCGCTGCACCCGATGCAGGAGTCGTTCATCCGGCACGACGCCTTCCAGTGCGGGTACTGCACGCCCGGACAGATCGTGTCCGCGGTCGGCATGCTGGAGGAGGCCGCCGCCGGCTGGCCGAGCGCGGTCACCGCCGAGTTCGCCAGCTCCAACGTGAGCGTGGAGAGCACCGATCCCGGCGTGCTGATGGACGACGAGATCCGCGAGCGGATGAGCGGCAACCTGTGCCGGTGCGCCGCGTATGCCAACATCGTGCCGGCCATCCGGGAGTGTGCGCGACGATGAGACCGTTCCGGTACGAGCGCGCCGACGATGTGGCCGGGGCGGTGGCGCTGCTGGCCCGCGCGCCACAGGGCGCGTTCCTCGGCGGTGGCACCAACCTGGTCGACCTGATGAGGCTCGACGTGGCCCGGCCCGATGTGCTGGTCGACGTGCGGCGGCTCACCTCCGATCAGGTCGAGGAACTGCCCGACGGCGGGGTGCGCATCGGCGCCGCCGTACCCAACAGCGACCTGGCCGCCAATACGATGATCCGCACCCGGTACCCGATGCTGTCCGCCGCGCTGCTCGCCGGCGCCTCCGGGCAGCTGCGCAACCTGGCCACCAGCGGCGGGAACCTGTTGCAGCGCACCCGTTGCGTGTACTTCCAGAACGTGACCACCGCGTGCAACAAGCGGCAGCCCGGCTCCGGCTGCTCGGCCATCGAGGGGCACCACCGAGATCTCGCCATCCTGGGCAGCTCACCGGCGTGCGTGGCGACCCACCCGTCGGACATGGCGGTGGCGATGGTCGCCCTCGACGCGGTGGTGCAGACCCACGGCCCGAACGGCGAGCGGTCGATCCCGCTGGCGCAGCTGCACCGGTTGCCGGGGCAGGAGCCGGAGCACGACACCGTACTGGAGCACGGCGAGCTGATCACCGCCATCGACCTGCCGCCGATGCCGCCCAACGTACGGTCGCGCTACCGCAAGGTACGCGACCGGGCCTCGTACGCCTTCGCCCTGGTCTCGGTGGCCGCCGTCCTCGACATCTCGGAGGGCATGATCCGGGACGTGCGCATCGCGCTGGGTGGCGTGGCGCACAAGCCGTGGCGGGCCACGGTCGCGGAGCGGTCCCTGATCGGCGGGCCGGCCAGCGGGGAGCGGTTCCGGCACGCGGCCGAGGAGGAGCTGGCGGACGCCCAGCCGCTGCCGGGCAACGCGTTCAAGGTGCCGCTGGCGCGCAACACCATCGTGCGGACGCTGCTGGATCTGGCCGGGTCGAGCCTGGTTCCGCCGGGCACGGCGGGTCCCGGACCGGCCAACCCCGGGGCGACCCGCCCAGAGGCGACCAACCCCGAGGCGGCGCATCAGGAGACGGCCGGCCCCGGGGCGGCCGATCCCGAGGGGGTGCATCCGGAGGCGGCCAACCCGGAGGCCGCCCGGCCCGCGCCCGACCCGGCGGTGATGGACCCCGAGATGGATCCCGGCGCGGATCCCGAGGGGCCGCGCGGATGACCATCCCGGCCCACGCCATGGGCGAGATGATCGACCGGATCGACGGCCCGGACAAGGTACGCGGCCTGGCCCGGTACGCCTTCGAGCAGCCGGTCGAGCGGCCGGCCTACCTGTACCCGGTGCAGGCCACCATCGCCCGGGGGCGGATGGTCGGCCTCGACTGCCGGTTCGCCAGCTCCGAACCCGGGGTGCTGGCCGTGCTGCACCGGTACAACGCCGTCCGCACCCGAGCCCAGGACGGGCTCGGCGAGCTGGACATCCTGCAGTCCGACCGGGTGGCCTTCCGCAACCAGTTCGTCGCCGGGGTCATCGCGGAGACCTCGGAGATCGCCCGGCACGCGGCCGGCCTGGTCCGGGTCGAGTACCAGTCGGAGCCGCACGACGTGGCGTTCAGCGCCGACCGGGACGACCTGTGGACGCCGTCGACGGTGCTGTCGAAGTTCCCGATGGAGGTGGACAAGGGCGACGTCGATGCCGGCCTGGCGGACGCGCCGGTGCGGCTGGACCGGACCTACACCACGCCGCGGTACTACCACAACGCGATGGAGCCGCACACCACCGTCGCCTGTTGGGCCGACGACCAGTTCACCATCTACACCTCGAGTCAGGGCGTGCACGCCGCCCGGGGGTCGATCGCCGCCCTGTTCGGGCTGGACCCCCGGCAGATCCGGGTGATCTCCCCCAACATCGGCGGGGCGTTCGGCTCCAAGGCACACGTGAACCCCGAGCTGATCCTCGCCCTGCTGGCCGCCCGCCTGGTGCCGGGCCGACCGGTGAAGCTCGCGCTCACCCGCCAACAGGCGTTCTTCCAGGCCGGATACCGGCCCGAGACGATCCAGCGGATCGCGATCGGCGCCCAGGAAGACGGCCACATCGTCGCCATGTTCCACGCCTGCACCTCACCCACCTCGCAGGTGCAGGAGTACGCCGAGCACTGCACGCGCGCGACCCCGACCATGTACGCCACGCCGAACCTGCGCACCCAGCAACGGCTGGCGTCCCTGGACATCCCCACTCCGACCATCATGCGGGCGCCCGGCGAATGCCCCGGCATGTTCGCCCTCGAATCCGCCATGGACGAACTGGCCGTCGAGTGTGGCATCGACCCGATCGAGCTGCGGATGCGCAACGAGCCCGAGACCCACCCCGGCACCGGGCTGCCGTTCAGCAGCCGCAACCTGATCGCCTGCCTGCGGGAGGGGGCGGAACGGTTCGGCTGGGACGAACGCGACCCGACGCCCCGGTCCCGCAACGAGGACGGCTGGCTGGTCGGCACCGGGGTGGCCGCCTCCACGTACCACGCCCTGCAGGTACCCGGTTCGGTCGCCACCATCCGGGCCGAGCCGCCCGGCCGGTACACGGTGCTGATCGCGGCCGCCGACCTCGGCACCGGCACCTGGACCGCGCTGACCCAGGTGGCCGCCGACGCATTGGGCGTCGGCGTGTCAGACGTCGAGTTGCGCATCGGCGATACCGCGTACCCGCAGGCGGTCGTTGCCGGGGGCTCGGCCGGCATCGCCAGCTGGGGAACGGCGATCTGCGAGGCGGCCGGGCAGCTGCGCCAGCGGCTGGGCCGCGGCGGCACGATTCCCGTCGAAGGGCTGGAGGTCACCGCCCAGATGCCGGAGAACCCGTATGCCGACCAGTACTCGATGCACAGCTTCGGGGCGCAGTTCGCCGAGGTGCGGGTGAACGCCGAGACCGGCGAGGTCCGGGTACCCCGGCTGCTGGGCGTGTTCGCGGCCGGCCGGATCGTCAACCCGAAGACGGCGCGCTCGCAGCTGCTGGGCGGCATGACCATGGGCATGTCCATGGCGCTGCACGAGGACGGCGTGCTCGATGCCCGGTTCGGCTCGGTGGTCAACCAGGACCTGGCCACGTACCACATCAGCAGCAACGCCGACGTCGGCGCGGTGGAGGTGCGGTGGCTTCCGGAGGACGATCCGTACGTGAACCCGATGGGTACCAAGGGGATCGGCGAGCTGGGCATCGTCGGCGCCGCCGCGGCCGTGGCCAACGCGGTGTACCACGCCACCGGCGTCCGGATCCGGGACCTGCCGATCACCCTCGACAAGTTGATGACCTGGTGAGCCGGGTCTCATGGCGGAGACGATCAAGCGAGAGTTTACTGGTGCCCATGTCTTTGACAGGTGATTACGAGCCGAGCACGTCCGGTTGGGTCCGGGATCAGGTGGAGGAGTACGAGGGCTCCGGCGGCACTCGGGGGACGGATCTGCGGGGAATGCCTGTGGTGGTCATCACCAACCGCGGCGCCCAGAGCGGCAAGATCCGCAAAACGCCGGTGATGCGGGTGGAGCACGAGGGGCGGTACGCGGCCGTCGCCTCCCAGGGCGGTGCGCCCAAGCACCCGAGGTGGTATTTCAACCTGATCGCCAACCCGCGCGTCGAGGTGCAGGACGGCCCGGTGAAGACCGCGATGGTGGCCCGCGAGCTCACCGGCGCGGAGCGGGACGTCTGGTGGGAACGGGCGGTCGAGGCGTACCCCGACTACGCCGACTACCAGACCAAGACCGAGCGGCAGATCCCGGTGTTCGTGTTGGAACCGGCCGAGGGCTGACGAGCATGATCGGGTAGCCGGTACCGCCGGCTATCCGATTGTTCCGCCCATCGGATCGGCCCGGCTATTTGATCAGCGCGGCCACCGCGTCCGCGACGGGCACCTCGCCGGGTACCGCCGCCTCGGCCACCACGGCGTCGAGCGGCAGCGGACCGTACAGGTGAGGGAACAGCGCGCCGCCCCGGGACGCCTCCCAGCGCAGCCGCTCGCCCAACGGCTCGGGATCCACGGTCAGCAGCGCCAGGTCGGTCTGGCCGGCGAAGTGCCGGGCCGCGGTCTCCACCACCTGGTCGAGACCGGAGAAGTGAATGAACCCGTCCCGCCGGTCGAGCTCCGAGCCCTCGTAGCGACCGAGGTCGCGAGCCCGCTCCCACTCGGCGGCCGGCAACAGCTTGTAAATCACCCCCGAACCCTAACCCCGCACCCGCGACCGGCTGACAATCGCCCACCCGGCCCGGTGATCGTTTGGCCGGGCGGTAATCGCTTGCCCGGGCACCGCCGCGGCGCCCACGATGGCGACATGCTGGCAGCCGAAATCATGGACTACTACCGGGCTGGCGGTGAACGCAGCCGGCTCGCCACCGGAGCGGGCCTGCTGGAGTACCTGCGCACCTGGGACGTGCTGACCCGGGCGCTGCCACCGGCACCGGCCGACGTACTGGATGTGGGCGGCGCGACCGGCGTGTACGCGGGGCCGCTGACCGAGGCGGGGTACCGGGTGCGCGTGGTGGATCCGGTACCGGAGCACGTTGCCGACGCCGGCGCGCGACCCGGGGTCACCGCGACCCTCGGCGATGCCCGGGCGTTACCGGCGGTCGACCACAGCGCCGACGCCGTCCTGCTGCTCGGCCCGCTCTACCATCTTCCGGTCCGCGCCGAGCGGTTGGCCGCCTGGCGCGAGGCGGCGCGCGTGCTGCGCCCGGGCGGGGTGGCGGTGGGCGCGCTCATCAGCCGGTACTCCGGGTTGTTGGACGGTCTGATGCGGGGCTTCATTCACGACCCGAGCTTTCGTCGGATCGTGGATGAGACGCTGGCCAGCGGCGAACACCGCAACCTCGACGGCGGGTCGAAGTGGTTCACGACCGCCTACTTCCACCACCCCGACGAGGTATCCGGCGAGGTGACCGAGGCCGGCCTGCACCTGGAGCGCCTGGTCTCGACCGAAAGTCCACTGTGGATGGCCCGTGACTCGCTGAACGACCTTCTGGCCGACCCGGCCGACCGGGAGCGGATCCTGGACACGCTGCGCCGCATCGAGGACGAACCCAGCCTGCTCGGTGCGAGCAGCCATCTGCTGGCGATCGCCCGACGGTCGTAGCGTCCGGCGTCATGACGAATGTCATTGGCTAACCAGGGGCGTTCACACTGCCGACGGTACCGGGTCCGCGACGACGATTGTCCACATGACCGACACCCAGGCAGTACTCGCAGCCAGCACCCGCCAAGCCCGTAGCCTCCAGGGCTTCCACACCGTCAAACT